>JBAVPS010000292.1:0-6135 GCA_049693315.1 Rhizomicrobium sp.
GCGGATCACCCTGGGGAATTTCCAACTGTTTGTCGGCCATGAATTCCAGCAGCGCTGGCGAGAAGGTGGCAAATTTTGACGGCTCCATCAGATCAAAATGATCCGCCGTCAGATTGTAGCCGTTATAGCGTTCCCATTCGAGGCTGTCGGCAGCCTCCGGCAAGGGGGCAGATCGGAAAATTTCGACCACCGCCACCGCTTCGATGCGCAACTCCTCATGAGCACGCAAAACATTGAAGTGATAAATCGCATTGCCGAAATGGTCCGTATACGCATAAAGCTGCGAGCGCGGATTGGTATTGATCTGGAAGGATCGCAGCATCTGCGTGCCTTCCGAGCGCGGCTGCATGCGTAGTTCCATCACGCTTTCGCGCACCGGCGAGGAATAACGAAACCGTGTGATATGACGTATTGAATAATACATTACAGCACCGTCTCCGCCCCATAGGCGATGTAGGAAGCATAGATTGCTTCGTGAATATCTTCACAGGCCTGCGTAATATTGGCGAGGAACGGCGACAGCATCCCGCCCGATAATTCCCCAATCTGGGTAAAATCGATCGAGGCCTTGATCCGCCCGGCCAGCCGTTCAACGGCGGCACGTCGGTGCGGCGGGGCCCCAGGCGCCACCGATTCCAGTGCCGCGCACACCCTGTCGACGGCATAGCGCACCGAGTGGGGGAATTCGGCATCGAACAACAGGAACTCGGCGATTTTATCCGGATCGATGATCGCGGTGTAGGCTTTGCAATAAGGCTCGAACGCGTTGCAGTATTTGAGCAGCACGATCCAGTCGAGATAGCTCGGCTCCTGTGCCACCAGCTTGCGCGTTGCACCGAAATGCATATCAAGCAGCCGGATGACCATCTGTGCCCGTTCGATATAGCGGCCAATTTCGAGAAAGAACCAGCCTTCGGTATGGCTTAAGGTCGAATAGGTCACCCCGCCCAGGGTATAAAAATCTTCCAGCGTTTCGCGGAACAGACGCGCGGGCTGGCCGGGCCAGATTGCTTCGGCGGTAACCGGCGACAGCCGTAAGTACAGGCCGTTGAGATACTGCCAGACCTCGGTCGAAAGCTGCTCGCGCACCTGACGGGCATTATCGCGCGCAAAGGCCAGCGAAGAATAAAGCGACGACGCATTGGCCCGGTCAAAGGCGAGTTTTTCGGTGGTGCGCTGCGGATCCGGCAGATCCGGCAACTGATCTTCAGCCGAAAGTGCAACCCCGACGCGACGCCAGGCAAAACCGGCTTCCTCGCGTGTCTGTTCGATCATCGCTTCCAGCGTCACCGCCATCAGGCGCGCGGTGTGCTCGGCCCGCTCCAGATACCGGCTCATCCAATAGAGGCTATCGGCAACCCTGCTCAGCATCATGGCGCGTTACTCCCCTAAAACCCAGGTGTCTTTGGAGCCGCCGCCCTGACTGGAATTGACCACAAGCGAGCCGCGCTTCAGCGCCACGCGGGTGAACGCCCCCGGTACCAGCCGCGTCTTGCTGCCATGCAGAATAAAGGGGCGCAGATCGATGTGGCGGGCTTCAATGCCGCCATTGGCAAAGGTCGGGGCAGAGGATAACTGGATCGTCGGCTGGGCAATATAATTATCCGGATTGGCTTTGACGCGTTCACCAAAATCCGCGCGCTCGGCCTTGGTGGCGTGGGGGCCGACCAGCATGCCATAACCGCCGGATTCGCCCACCGCCTTGACCACCAGCGTGTCGAGATTGGCCAGCACATGCGATAATGCTTTTTCTTCTCGGCAGCGGAAGGTTTCAATCTGATCGAGGATGGGTTCTTCCGACAGATAATAGCGGATCAGCCGCGGCACATAGGTATAGACCGCTTTGTCGTCGGCAACGCCGGTGCCAAGCGCATTGGCGATCACGACATTGCCAGCACGATAGGCGTTGAACAATCCCGGCACACCGAGCGAGGAATCCTCGCGGAAAATCAGCGGATCAATATAATCGTCGTCGATCCGGCGATAGATCACATCAATGCGCTTTAAACCGGATGTGGTGCGGGCATAGACGACATTGTCGTTAACCAGAAGATCGCGACCTTCGACCAGTTCAATACCCATCTGGCGGGCGAGGAAGGCATGTTCGAAAAAGGCCGAGTTGAACACCCCCGGCGTCAGCACCGCAATCGAAACATCATCCTGAAACGGCACCAGCGAACGCAAGGTGGCCAGAAGCTCACTCGAATATTGCTCGATCGGCCGCACCTTGAGGCTGCGGAAGGTATCAGGAAAAGCCCGGCGCACCACATCGCGCGCCGCCAGCATATAGGACACGCCTGAGGGGACGCGTAAGTTATCCTCCAGCACGGCGAAGCGGCCATTTTCACAGCGGATCAGATCGGTGCCACAGACATTGACATAGGCATCGTGGGGCACGGCAAGGCCGCGCATCTCACGGCGATAATGCCGTGAGCCATAAATCATCCCGCGCGGCACCACGCCGTCTTTGAGCACACGGCCCTCATGATAAATATCCTTGAGGAACATGTTGAGCGCCAGGATGCGCTGGCTCAGACCGGCTTCCAGCTTGCTCCATTCCGCTGCGGTGATAATGCGCGGAATAAGATCCGTAGGAATGATCCGCTCGGTCGCTTTGTTTTTATCGCTATAGACCGTGAAGGTAATGCCCTGATGCAGAAAGGTCTGCTCGCAGGCTTGCTGACGGCGATAGAGTTCCTCGGACGGCAGCGTACTCAGCGCCGCGTAAAGCGCGTGGTAATGGGGACGCGGCAGGCCGTCGGGGGTGAACATCTCGTCATAGGCGGCGCCCAGCTCGTAATGGGTAAAGGGCGCATCACATCCCGGCCGTGCCGCCGATTGTATCTGTACGGGTGCCTGGGCAGGTTCTGTTGTCATTCGGTCCAGCAGCAAAGTCGCCTCGCATCTAGCGGATAAATTGAACGAGGAACGTTTGGTGCCGTCAAGCAGCTTGTGATGAGGAAAAACTACCCTGCTTGCGAAGATGGCAGTGTGGCGAGTAATGCGGCACGATTGGGTTGGTCAGCGATGCGAAAATAGGCAAGCTGCAGGGGCTTGAGCATTTTTGCCGCAGCCACACTGATGCAATAGGCGCCAATATCTGCACAGGCCGCGCGCAAGCCCCCCGCGATGACCACATCCCGGAACAGCGCGGCACTGGCGGGGGAAAAACAGAACACCCCTTCCAGCGCGCCGCTGCGCAATGCCTGTGCCGCCTCGTCGCTTAAAACGCTGGCCGCCACCATGTCATAGGTCTCCAGCCGCTCAACAGCATAGCCCGGCACCGATAACGGCTTACCGCCCCGGCCGGTGACATGCAGCAACCGGCACCCCGGTGCCACCAGTGTGGACACACAGCGAACCAGCGCCCCGGCATCGCCATCGGCAGAGGTCACGGCGGTAAATCCCGCCGCCCGAAGCGCATCGGTGGTCTGTGGCCCCACCGCCAGCACCGGCACATCACGCGGCAGCCAGATCTGCGCCAGCGCGGCAGCGCCATTGGCACTGGTGATCAGGATCAAACCATAATCGGCTGCCGGGGGGGCGGGATCGAAAAACCGCACCGTCATTAAGGGTGCGATCAGCGCTTCAAAGCCACGCGCCCGCAAGTCTGCAGCAAAGCTTTCGCTTTGGGCCAGCGGCCGCGTGACAAGGAACCGCTTTAGAGCCATGGCGCCGCCTGAGGCCGCAACGATGCCCCCGTTTCAAAGCCCAGTTCGGCAATGGCCGCTTTGTTGCGGGCATAATCGGCCCCCAGCGGCATGGCGAAGCGGGTGCCGATCTGATCGGAACCATCCGGGGCAATGACTTCGCCGGAAAAACGCAGCATGTCACCCTCGATCACCGCCAGACCGGCAATCGGCGAATGGCAGGAACCGCCGAGGCCTGCCTGAAACGCCCGCTCGGCCGTCACGCACAGTGCCGACGGGGCATGATCGACCGCCGCCAGTGCGGCAACCGCGATTTCATTATCCAGACGCGCTTCCAGCCCGATGGCCCCTTGCGCCAGCGCGGGCATCCAGCCTTCCCCATCCATGATCTGACCAACGCGATCGCCAAGCCCCAGCCGGGCGAGCCCCGCCGCCGACAACAGCAGGCCGTCAAATTCCCCGCCATCGAGCTTGCCCAGCCGGGTATCGACATTGCCGCGCAACGGCGAAACCGACGCACCTTTTAAGGACCGGGCAATCTGGGCGGCGCGGCGCACCGAGCAGGTGCCGATATGGGGGGCGCTTTTCAGCGCGGCGACACCCTGCGGTAAAACCATAGTGTCAAAAGGGGATTGGCGTTCCAGCACCGCAATCAGCCCAAGACCATCGGGCAGTTGTGCCGGCAGATCTTTCAGCGAATGGACGGCAAAATCGATAGTACCCTCCAACAGGGCTTCTTCCAGCTCTTTGACGAACAGACCTTTGCCGCCAAATTCCGCCAAAGGCTTACGAATCCGGTCGCCACTCGTCTTAACCGTGACGATCTCGCAGGACCTGCCGGAAGCCTCGGCCACGACCCGGGCGGCAATCCCGGCTTGTACCAGCGCCAGGCGCGAGCCACGCGTGCCCAGACGTAAAGGGGCCTGCAAAGGAAGGGGTGGAGTGTCGGCCATCATTGGTCTATTCGAATCCCGGTGAAAGCTTATCATGGACATAAAGATTTGCGTGAATGGACCGTTCTGGGGCTGGAAACAAGCTGCGATGAAACCGCCGCTGCAATTGTTCGCGGCACCCCGCCCGGACCCGGCGAAATACTGGCTAATATCGTATTCAGCCAGCTTGAGGAACACCGGCCCTATGGCGGCGTGGTGCCCGAGATCGCCGCACGCGCCCATGTCGAGGCGCTGGACGGCATCATCGCCCGCGCCCTGGAAACCGCCGGTATCGGTTTAAGCGATGTCGATGCCATTGCCGCCACAGCCGGACCCGGTCTGATCGGCGGGGTCATGGTGGGGCTGATCAGCGCCAAGGCGCTGGCCCTGGCCACCGGTAAACCGCTGATCGCCATCAATCATCTGGAGGCGCACGGATTGTGCGCACGGATGAGCAGCGGGGTAAAATTCCCTTTCCTGCTGCTGCTGATTTCCGGTGGGCATTGCCAGTTGCTGGCAGCGCGCGGGGTGGGCGATTTCACCCTGTATGGCACCACGATTGACGATGCCGCGGGTGAGGCCTTCGACAAGGTCGCCAAGCTACTCCACCTGCCCTATCCCGGCGGCCCGCGCATCGAAACCCTGGCGCGCGAAGGTAACCCCAAGGCCTATGCACTGCCCCGGCCGATGCATGGCCGCGCGGGGGCGGATTTTTCCTTCTCCGGCCTGAAGACCGCCGTTCGCCAGCAGATCCTGAACGGGCCGGTGGAAGCTGCCGATATGGCAGCCTCGTTCCAGAGCGCCGTGATCGATATTCTGACCGAACGCACCGAGCGGGCCATGGCGATGTTCGCCCGCGATTTTCCCGACGCTGAGAACCCGGCCTTTGTCATTGCCGGTGGAGTAGCCGCAAATGGCGCGATCCGCGGCGCGCTCAGCGCACTGGCGACCCGCCATGGTTTCCATTTAGAGGTACCCCCGCCCGCCCTGTGCACCGACAATGGCGCCATGATTGCCTGGGCCGGGGTCGAGCATGCCGCGCTGGGCCGTTTTGATGCGCTTGACTGCACCGCGCGGGCCCGTTGGCCGCTATATCCGACACCCGCCGAACACGCCCCCTGAACACCAAAGCTGCATAAGGATCTGCATGAAAATCGCCACCTGGAATATCAATTCGGTCCGCCTGCGTATCGATCAGGCGCTGCAATTCTTACAGCAGGAACAACCGGACGTTTTTTGCCTGCAGGAAATTAAGGTGGCGAACGAGCTGTTCCCGGCCGCACCGTTTCACGATCTGGGCTATGTCCATCAGGCGGTTCATGGTCAGAAGGCCTATAACGGGGTGGCGATCCTGTCGCGCCTGCCGATTGCCAAAAGCGAAAGCCTCGATTTCTGCCGCGAGGGCCATGCCCGCCATCTGGTGGCGCATTTTGAAAACGGCGTCGAGCTGCACAATTTCTATGTCCCCGCCGGTGGCGATGTGCCGGATAAAGAACAGAACCTAAAATTCGATCACAAGCTCGATTTTCTGGCCCGCATGAAAACCTATTTTG
>JBAVPS010000293.1:0-2689 GCA_049693315.1 Rhizomicrobium sp.
ATTGGGCCACCATTTTGTTCTCCAACACGCTGGGAACCGCGCTGGGAGATTTTCTGGCCGGTACCGAAGGTGGCGGCTTTGGTGGTGGGGCGCTGATTTTCGGCTTTCTGATTGTTATTATTGCTGCCATCTATCTGGTGGCAGCCAATGTTCCCTATCTGCTACGGCGGCAATCGCCTTCGCACCGGCGCAGTTTCTCTGGCAGCGCTATGGCTGGGAATATGGTGTTCCGGCCTATGCCGCCGCGGGCTTTGTCGGCTACTCGCGGGTTGATGCCAACAAGCACCATTGGTGGGATGTCGCCGCCAGCGCTGGTCTTTCGCTGGGCTACAACGCACTGATTACCACGCGGTTTAAGCCACAGGAGAATGTTGCCACTGCGCTGCAGGTAACCCCAGGCAGCGTTTTGCTGTCGGCTAATCTGCGCTGGTAATACCGCGGGTCGCCAGTGCCGCAACAATCATGTCGTAATGATCGCCCACGCCCATGAAGGCGCGGGTAAGGCTTGTCAGCTTCACCCGCCGGGCCGAGCCGGGCAGGGCATCATCGCCCGCTTCCAGCTTGGTGGTGGTCAGGTCGGGCACATCAAAACGCACCGCCTGGGTGGAGACCAGAAAGGCATCGTCTTTCCTGATGCCATAGGCCGGCAGATCCCCCCAGGCAAAGCGGATGTCGCCGGGGCGGCGGAAATTGCGCACCCCGATGAGGTGCCCGCCGCTTAAATGAATGCCGGCTTCTTCCATGGCTTCGCGCGCCGCCGCCGTCAGGGCGTTTTCGGCGCGGCCCCCGGCTTGTGGGTCGATAAAACCGCCGGGCAGGGCTGGCATGCCCTGGCTGGGCGGGTTCTTGCGGTTGATCAGCACCACGCAGGTGCCATCGGTAATCACCGCATCAACGGCATGCACGACATGCAGCGGTAAGCGGGTGCCATCCGCCCGCGGCAGGGTGCCAAGGTTGTGGGCGGCTTTGTCCGGCGTGGCGGTAATCTGCAGGGCGAGGGCGCGGCGGACGATTTCGGCCCGTTCAGCATCGGATAAGGGGGCAGGCATGCGGGTTCCTTTTTTTCTAGCATAGTGCGCTTGCTTGCGTCCGCAATGCGTAAAAAACGCCACATTCCAGCGGGTTGGTGGTCGCGGGGTGTAACGGGTTAACCACGGTGTGATGCTTCGGCTGGCGGCAGCGTATTGGCACTAGACGACCGGTCTAATAGTTGCTATAAGGGCTGCATGAACACAGCCACAGACGTTCGCCGCCACATCCTCGAAGTGGGGCAGCAGCTTATTCAGGACAAAGGCTTCGTTGCTGTCGGCCTCAGCCAGTTGCTGGCAGCGGCAGCGGTGCCCAAAGGGTCCTTCTATTATTACTTCGCCTCGAAGGAGGCGTTCGGTGAGGCGCTGCTTACGTTCTATTTCGACGGCTACATCGCCGAGGTGAGGACCATTTTGCGCGATGAAAGCCTCAGCCCTGCCGCACGCTTGCTGCGTTATGGCGAAGCCTGGATGCAAAGCCAGTGTGGCGATGAAGCCAAAGCCAAATGTCTGGTGGTCAAGCTGGGTGCCGAGGTGGCGGATCTGTCTGAAGCTATGCGCGCAGTGCTGAAAAAGGGCACCAATGCGACGATTGCCGAGGTTGCCACCTGTATTCGCGCGGGGCTGGCGGATGGTTCTCTCGCTGGTATTGCCGAGCCAGAACAGGCTGCGGTGGCTTTATACGAATATAAGTTAGGCGTTTCCCTTCTGGCCAAACTGCGGCGCGATAAAAGCGCCTTTGACGGTTATGAGGTCGCCATTCGCCGTCTGCTGAACATTGATCTTACCTCTTCACCGGTCTGACTGGTGTCGCTTCCCCTGGAGTATGTCATGAACAATTTTGAATATCGCAATCCGACCCACATCGTTTTTGGTAAAGGTCAGGTCGCTGCGCTCGACACGCTGATTGCGCCTGAGGCGCGGGTGCTGATCCTTTATGGTGGTGGCAGCGTTAAAAAGAACGGTACGCTGGACGAGGTCAAGGCGGCACTCAAAGACCGTGTTGTCGGGGAATTTTCCGGTATCGAGCCCAATCCGACGTTTGAGACCATGATGAAGGCGGTCGAACTGATCCGCCGCGAAAAATATGATTTCCTGCTTGCCGTCGGTGGCGGCTCGGTGATCGACGGTACCAAGTTTGTTGCCGCGGCGGTGAACTATCCCGGCGACACCTGGGATATTCCGCAGGTCAAGTTCCGCGCCATTGCCAATACCATGCCGTTCGGCACGGTGCTGACCCTGCCGGCCACCGGCTCGGAAATGAATTGCGCCAGCGTTATTACCCGGCGTGAAACCAAAACCAAACTGGGTTTCTTCAATCCGAATGCGTTCCCCCAGTTCTCCATTCTTGATCCGACCAAAACCTATACGCTGCCCGTTCGTCAGCTCGCCAATGGTGTGGTGGATTCCTTCGTCCATATTTTCGAGCAGTATATGACCTATCCGGCGCAGGCTATGGTGCAGGATCGTTTCGCTGAAGGGTTGCTGAAGACGTTGGTCGAGATCGGTCCCAAAGTGTTGAGCGAGGGTGAGAATTACGATGTCCGCGCCAATTTTATGTGGACGGCAACCCTGGCGCTCAATGGTCTGATCGGGGCCGGTGCGCCGCAGGATTGGGCAACCCATCTGATCGGTCACGAAATTACGGCGCTGTATGAGGT
>JBAVPS010000294.1:0-6542 GCA_049693315.1 Rhizomicrobium sp.
GATGCAGGCCGCACTGGCCGCGGGCATCTATCAGTTCAATGTCGAAAGTGAACCCGAGCTGGTGGCGCTGAATGCGGTTGCCGTCTCGATGGGCAAAAAGGCTCCGGTCGCCATCCGTGTTAACCCGGATGTCGACGCCCATACCCATGCCAAGATTTCCACCGGCCTGTCGGAAACCAAATTCGGTATTCCGTGGAGCCATGCGGTCGAAGCCTATCGGCTGGCGGCGGCGCTGCCCGGCATAGAAATTACCGGCATCGATGTGCATATCGGTAGCCAGATTTCCGAGCTGGAGCCGTTCGCGCAGGCCTTTGCCAAGGTGGCCGAGCTTTTGGGCACCCTGCGTGCCGAGGGGCATAAAATCCACCGCCTAGATCTGGGTGGTGGTTTGGGTGTGCCCTACCGCAAGGACAATGCGCCGCCGCCCGATCCGGCGGCCTATGGCGCGCTGGCGGCAAAAGCCACCGCAGGCCTCGACGTGCAGCTGATTTTGGAGCCGGGGCGGATGATCGCCGCCAATGCAGGCATTCTGGTCAGCCGCGTCATCTATGTGAAACAGGGCGAAAGCCGGGCCTTCCTCATCATTGATGCAGGCATGAATGATCTGATCCGTCCGGCAATGTATGATGCCTATCACGAAATCGTGCCGCTGGCCGAACCTGCGGCAGGTGGGGCGCTGGTCGAATATGATGTTGTCGGGCCGATCTGCGAAACGGGCGATCGTTTTGCGGTGGGCCGGTCGCTGCCACCACTGGCGGCAGGCGAAGCCATCGCCATTTTATCCGCCGGGGCCTATGGCGCGACGATGTCGTCGGCCTACAATGGTCGTGCACCTGCACCTGAGGTGCTGGTCCGCGGCAGTGATTGGGCCGTGATCCGGCCGAAACTGGACGATGACGCGCAACTCGCACTCGACCGTATCCCCGCCTGGCTCTGAACCGCCCAGTGCGCAGACTGTTGCCCGGTTCGTCCGGGCCGCACGCCTCATTGTGGCGTTCGAGCGCGGCTGGCCATTGCTGTGGCCGGCCAGCGGGCTGGTCGGGCTGTTTATCGCGCTGGCCTGGTTCGGCGTTCTGCCCCATCTGCCCTGGCCGTTGCATGCGCTGATTCTGGCCGGTTTTGTCACCGCGCTGGGCCTGATGCTGTCCTCGTCGCTGGCGGATTTCACTTGGCCGGACTGGCACGAAGCCGCCCGGCGGCTGGAAGCGGCCAGCGCCCTGAAACACCGGCCGATTTCAGAAGCCGATGACCGTTTGAGCGCCGGGGCAGGCGATGCGCTGGCCGAGGCGTTGTGGGCCGCCGACCGCATGTCGCGTCTGGCTCATCTGGGCAAGCTTTCTCTGTTCTGGCCCCGGGGCAGCCTTAAAGCCCGTGATCCCAGACGGCTGCGTTTTGTGGTGCTCGGCCTGATGCTGGCCGGTTTCTTTATTGCCTGGGGTAACTGGTCGGGGCGGCTGGCCGATGCCTTTGGCCCGTCGGGGACACCGCCCAGTTTTGACGCCTGGATTGATCCACCCGCCTATACCGGGGTGGCCCCGGTCTATCTTGGCAAGGATCGTGTGCCGGTCTCGGTTCCGGTAGGTTCGGTGCTGAATGTCCGGGTTCATGGCGCTGACCGGGCACCGTTTTTGTCGCTCAAAAGTCTGCATTTTCCCTATTGGCCGGTGGGCAGCGCCCGGCTGGCCGGTAAGAATGGTGAATATGCCGTGGCCACGACACTGACGCGTGATGTGGTGGCACGTTTGCGTGCGGTGGGCCGCACCATCGGGCGCTGGAACATCAGCACCATTCCGGACAAGCCGCCGACAGTGTCATTCAGCGCAGCCCCCGCAGCCAATGCGCGCTCGGCCCTGAAACTATCTTTCAAAGCTGAGGATGATTATGGCGTGGTTTCGGCCCGGGCGGTAATTATCCCCGCCGATGGCCATGGTCAGCCGCTGGTGGTTGATCTGGCGGTGCCGCCGGGTCGCCAGCTTGACCAGACCGTGTATCGCGATCTGACCAGCCACCCCTATGCCGGGTTGCCGGTCGATATCGTGATCGAGGTGACGGATGCCGCCGGCCAGCAGGGCCAGAGTGCCAGGCAGCGTATGATCCTGCCGCAGCTCAACTTTACCGATCCGCTGGCCCGCGCTCTGATCGAGTTGCGCCGTCGTCTGGCCCAGCAGGGCTGGGATGCGCGTGGTTATGTGCTCAAAACGCTGGATGCGTTGAGCGTGGCACCAGAGAATTTCTATGTCGGTGAACTTGGTCCCTATCTTGGCCAGCGCCATGCCTATTGGGCGCTGAAACTGGCGCGTAATGCCGATGATCTGACCCGGGTGCAGGATTTGCTGTGGCAGCTCGCTGTGGCGCTGGAGCAGGGCGGGGCCCTGCCGCTGGCGCAGGATCTGGCCCGCCAGCAACAGGAATTGTCGCGGCTTTTGACCCAGGGCGCACCGCAGGATCAGATCGATGCCCAGTTGCAGCGTTATGCCCGGGCGATGCAGCAATATTTGCAGGCAATGGGCCAGAACGGTGCGGCGCAGCGCAGCGCTGATCCGGGCACCAAAACACTGGGCCCCAACGATCTCAATGATCTGCTGGCGGCGGTACAAACCCTGAGCCAGAGCGGGGATCGCGCCAAGGCAGCCCGGCTGTTGTCGATGCTGCAGAATCTGCTCGAAAATGTCCGGCTGGCTCCACCCGGCCCAGGTGCGGGGGCAGGTGCCGAGAATCCCGCCTTCAGGGCGATGAGCGATCTGGCCGACCGCCAGCGCGCCCTGATGGATAAGACCTTCCGCAGCTGGCAGGCAGGCCAAGGCGATAAAGCGGCGCTGGCCCGCGAACAGGCGGCACTGAAAGGCCTGCTCAATGGTATGCTGAAGGGCCAGAAGAAACCCTCGGCCGATTTGCAGAACGCGGCCGGGCTGATGGATCAGGCCCGTGCCGCCATTGCCATGGGTGATCTGCCGCGCGCCGGTACGATCCAGAAATACGTCCTCGACGCGCTGCGTAAAGGTGCCAGCGCACTGGTCCCGGCCGAGGGACGCCCCGGTGGCAAAGGTGAAAAGGATGGTGCCGATCCCTTTGGCCGCGAGGGCAGTTCCAAACGCGATATGCCGATTCCCAATGAACAGGTCTTGCAGCGCGCCCGCGATATTCTGATTGAACTGCGTCAGAAGGCAGGGGAAATGGGGCGGCCACAGGAAGAACGCGACTATATTGAACGCTTGCTCAAACAGTTTTAAGCCGGTTTTTGCGATGTGTTCTTCCCTGCGGCAGAGTGTGGTGGAAAAACCGGTTTTCCTTGCATTGCGGGAACAGTAGGTTGCCTCATGGCTGAAGAAATGCCGCCCACGGATCAATATCCGGCTTATACCTACCCACCCCCCCCGCCACCACCGCCGCGGCGCCGGGGCGGCTGTCTGCTATTGCTGTTTCTGATCTGCGCCTGGGTTGCGGTGGTCGGTGGGGCGTACTTCCTGCATCTGACGGCGGATCTGCCAGCGGTCGATTCGCTGATGGCGGTGGGCCCGTCGCGCTCGGTCACCATACTGGACGACAAGGGCCGTCTGATTGCCGTGCGCGGCCTGACCAACGGGGCGCTGGTCGATGTCACGCAATTGCCCAGCTATGTGCCTGACGCATTCATCGCCATCGAGGACCGCCGTTTCCGCCATCATTTCGGCATCGATCCGATCGGGCTTTCGCGTGCGGCCTATCAAAATTATCTCCATCATGTGGTGGTGCAGGGCGGTTCGACCCTGACCCAGCAGCTGGCCAAGAATCTGTTCCTGCAGCCCAAGCGGACGTTCGAGCGCAAGATGGAGGAGGCGATGCTCGCCCTCTATCTTGAATCGCACTACAGCAAGGATCAGATCCTCACTCTCTATCTCAACCGGGTCAGTTTCGGTGCTGGTGTCACCGGGATCGAGGCGGCGGCACAGCGATTTTTTGGTAAACATGCCTCGCAACTGACCGTGGTCGAAGCTTCGATGCTGGCCGGGATTGTCAAAGCGCCGAGCCATTATAATCCGCTGGCCGATCCCGATGCCTGCCATAACCGTGCCGCGCTGGTGCTGCAGGCCATGGCGCGTGATGACTATATCGATCAGGCCACGTTGCAGGAATCGCTCAGCACCCGCACCCGGGTGGTCAATGGTGCGGCCCCGCCGGGATCGGAATATTTCGCTGACTGGGTGATGTCGCAGCTGGCCGGTCATGCCGGTGAAATCAAGGTGCCGCTGATCGTCGAAACCAGTTTCGATCTTGACATGCAGACCTATGCCGAACGGGCGGTGGGGGCCGAGCTTGCCACCGATGGCGTGGCGATGAATGCCGGTCAGGCCGCGCTGGTGGCGATGGCCCCCGATGGTGCAGTGCGTGCCATGGTCGGCGGGCGCGATTACGATCAAAGCCCGTACAACCGCGCCACTGACGCCAAACGCCAGCCCGGTTCATCGTTCAAGCCTTTTGTCTATCTGACGGCGTTTGAAGCCGGGCACAGCCCCGACGATGTCATGAATGACGGGCCGGTGGATATTCATGGCTGGAAGCCGCGCAATTACGAAGGCGAAAGCTATCAGGGCGACATCACCCTGACCGAGGCCTTTGCCTCCTCCTCCAATGCGGTGGCGGCACAGCTGGTGGCCGAAGTTGGGCCCAATGCGGTGGCACGCACGGCACGGCGGCTCGGCATTAAATCGACGCTGCATGCTTTTACCTCGATCGCGCTCGGCACCTCGGTGGTGTCGCCGCTCGAGCTCACTTCGGCCTATGCCCCCTTTGCCAATGGCGGCACCGTGGCCCCGCCTTATGCCATTTTGCGGATACGCACGGCGGCAGGCAAACTGGTCTGGCAGCGTCAGGCACCCGAAGCGCAGCGCGTCGTCGGCCCGACCAATTTGCACCAGATGACCACCCTGATGACCGCTGTGGTGAACGGCGGTACCGGCAAGGCGGCGCAGATGGGCCGCCCGGTGGCCGGGAAAACCGGCACCTCGCAGGATTTTCACGATGCCTGGTTCGTCGGCTTTACCGCCGATCTGGTCTGTGGTGTGTGGGTCGGTAACGACAATAACGCCCCGATGAAGCGGACCACCGGCGGCACGGTTCCGGCCCGGATTTTCCATGGCTTCATGGAAGGGGCCGAATCCGGCTTGCCTGCCCGGCCACTGCCGGGACAGGATGTGCAGGGCAGTACCGACGAAAACACGGGCGCGGATGCCAGCGATGCGCAGGGCGTGGCGAATCCGCCGGCTGGGGCGCAAAAATCCCCCAAGCCCGAAAAGCCGACAGATCAAAAAGATAAGCTGCAAAATTTGTTCGAAAAACTCTTAGGCCGGTAATGGACAGCTCTGGTATGCGTGACGCGGATCTTTTCTATGACTATCGTAAAGGCCGGGCGGCCTTTTTGGATGCAGCAGGTAAAACGGGGCGGGATACCATCACCCGCGTCCATCCGGACAGTGTAGGCCGCGATGGCAAGCCGCTGTTTCTGGATACTGTTTGGCTGGGCCAGCGCGATGCCCGCAAGGCACTGCTGGTCATCGGTGGCACCAATGGCGTAGACGGCGCTTTCGGGGCTTTTGCCCTGACCGGGCTGTTGCAGGAAAAGGGTTTTCAGGCCCCGCCCGACACCAAGATTGTGCTGCTCAACGCGCTTAATCCTTTCGGCTATGCCTGGTCGCGCCGCGTCAACGAGGCCAACATTGATCTCGATCACAACTTCATCGATTTCGACCATCCGCCCGCCAACCCGGCCTATCTAAAGCTGGCCGGGCATTTTGATGGGCGTTTTGCCACCCAGCCACCGCTGGCCTCCGAAGAGGTGCTCGAGGTGTTGGCCCGTGGGCAATATTCGCATCCGGCCGGGTTGGCCTATGGCGGGGCCGATATTTCGTGGTCGCAGCGCATGCTGGGCGATGTGGTGCGCGAAGAATTGCGTCAGGCCGAGGAGCTGGTTGTGCTCGATCTGCATACTGGTCCGGGCAAGTTTGGTGGAACGGCGCTTAACGCCCCTGTGGGCGGAATGGCGGCGCGGGTCTGGAGCCGGGCCCTGTCGGTGCCGGATCATGGCAGTGTCACCGCCGGGTTGTCCGATTGGTGCGGTGCCGCCGCCGCCAGCCTTTGTATCGGCACTGTGCCGCCCGAGGATTATCTAAGCCTGATCTGCCGCGACCACTGGCTGTGGGGGCAGGGGCGCCCCAATCATCCACAGGCCGAGGAAATTGCCGCCGAAATGCGCGCCGCCTTCTTCCCCGCCGATGAAACCTGGCGTCGCCGTGCCCGTGCGGTGGTGCACAGCACGCTGGCCGCCGCGCTGGTCAGTCTGGCCGGGTAAAGGTGGGGTGAAATGGTGGGGGCCTTTACGAAGCCCGGTTGCTTTGCCGCCGCGGTCTAGGTTATAGCAGTGCCAACGCACCCGTAGCTCAGCTGGATAGAGCACTGCCCTCCGAAGGCAGGGGTCATGAGTTCGAATCTCGTCGGGTGCACCATTCTATTGTCGGCTGGCTCGTTTGTAGCCGCCACCCCACCCCCACAGGCTCGCCAGCATATGA
>JBAVPS010000295.1:0-2509 GCA_049693315.1 Rhizomicrobium sp.
AGGCACCGCTCAGCATTCCGCGCGCAGGCCATGACACCTTCGAGAGCGTGGTTCAGTTATATATGGCCCAGTATGAGGGCCCGCAGCCGGAAGGCATCGTCATCGCGATTGCCGGCCCGATCCGCGATGGTCAGGTCAAGCTGACCAACGGCCAGTGGGTGGTTTCGGAATCCGGCCTCAATGGGATCGGCTTTGCCCGCGCGCGCCTGATCAACGACTTTGCCGCGCTGGGCTATGCGGTGGATTATCTGACGGATGATGATCTGCAGATCATCGGTGATGTCACCGAAGGTGTGCCGAATTCCACCATCGGTATCGTTGGTGCGGGCACCGGGCTTGGTGTTGCGGCGCTGGTGCGCGATGTGCACTCCTAGGCGGTTCTGGTGGCCGAGGGTGGTCACAGCACCTTTGCGCCGGTCGATGACGAAGAAATCGAGATGCTCAAGGTCATCCGTAAGACCTATGCCCGCGTTTCGACCGAGCGGGTACTCTCTGGCCCCGGCCTTGCCCGCATCTACAAGGCCCTGGCCGAGATCGCCGGTCAGGTTCCGGAAGATCTGCTGCAGGAAGAAATTTCGCAGCGCGCGATGGATGGTTCTGATCCGCTGTGCGTGGCTGCGCTCGATCGATTCTGCGCCATCTATGGCCGTTTTGCCGGTGATATGGCGCTGACCTTCGGCGCGCTGGGCGGCATCTATCTGGGTGGCGGTCTGGCACCGCGCTTTATCAAACAGCTGCAGTCGGGCTCGTTCCGTCGCTCGTTCGAGGATGCTGGCCGTTTCAAAGCCTATACCAGCCGGATTCCGACCAAGATCATCGTCAATCCGTATACGGCACTGATCGGTTCTGCTGCTGCGGCTATCCAGTCGTTTAACTGGAGCTAAGTCTGTCTGGCCCCGGTGTGCGGTATAGACCTAAGGGGTAAATGCTGACGGTTATAAAAGCCTGCGATCCATATGGGTCGCAGGCTTTATGTTATGCCGTGGTGATGTACTGTATGGGGCGTCACACCATAGGAAAATCTATGTCCAGCATTCTGATTGCCGGTTCGACCGGTCTGGTTGGCTCGCAGGTTCTGGCGCAGGCGCTGAAGGATGTGCGGGTGACCAGGATTGTGGCGCCGACGCGCCGCCCGCTGCCGCCGCACGAAAAGCTGCTCAATCCGATATTCGATCCTGCCCATCTGCCGGCGGATGCCGACTGGTGGGCGGTCGATGGTGTGATCTCGGCGCTGGGCACCACGCACGCCAAGGCCGGGTCCGAGGCGGCGTTTCGCGCCGTTGATTTTGATTTGCCGCTGGCTATTGCGAAATTGACCCGGGTACGCGGGGCGGGGCGCTTTGCACTGACATCTTCGATGGGGGCCAATGCGCGTTCGCCGATCAGCTATACCCGCACCAAGGGCGAGCTGGAGGAAGCAATTGCCCGGATTGCCTTCCCATCCTTCACGATTGTCCGCCCCGGGTTGCTGGGCGGCAAGCGGGCCGAGTTCCGGCTGGCCGAACATGTGGGGCAGATTGTTCTGGGTGCGGTTGGTTTTCTGCTGCCGCCGTCACTGCGCATCAGCCCGGCGGACGTGGTGGCAAAACTGCTGCTGGAGGCGGCTCTGGTGGGTGAAAATGGCCGCCACAGGCTTGATGCCGCGGCCATTGCACTGTCCGGTAAAGTCTGAGGATTATTTTTTCAGTTTGGCGCTGCCATCGGTGATCAGGCGCGAGCCACGCTGATCGCGGAAGTGAATCCACAGCCAGCTTAGCGCCACCGCCAGACGATTGCGCACCCCGATCAGGAAGTAGATATGCGCCAGCCCCCACATCCACCAGGCAATCGCGCCGGTTAATTTGAGCCAGCCGAAATCGATCACCGCCAGGCTTTTGCCGATGGTCGCAAGGTTGCCAAGGTGCTGATAGTGGAAGGGCTTATTTGCTGACGTGTCATGCGCCAGCCGCTTGTTGATCAGTTTGGCAATATAAACGCCCTGCTGTTTGGCGGCTGGGGCAATGCCGGGCACCGGTTTGCCGCGGGCATCGTTGATGGCTGCCGTATCGCCAATGGCAAAGATCTCGGGATGGTCGGGAATGGTAAGATCCGGGTTGGTTTTGATGCGCCCGGCCCGGTCGGCTTCGACATCCAGCCATTGTGCGGCGGGCGAGGCCTGAACCCCGGCGGCCCAGACGATGGTTTTTGCCGTCAGTGGCTGCCCGCCAAAGACCACCCCGGTGGGCGAACATTCGGTAACCGGGGTGCCCAGATAGACTTCAATCCCCAGCTTCTCCAGACTGCGCTTGGCATAGTCGGCCAGCTTTTCCTCAAAGGCGGGCAGAATACGCGGGCCAGCCTCAATCAGGATCACGCGCACCTTGTGGGTGTTGATGTTGCGAAATTCCCGCACCGACGAGCGGGCCAGTTCGGCAATCGCCCCGGCCAGCTCCACCCCGGTGGGGCCGCCACCGATGATGACAAAGGTCAGCCGGGCCGCCAGCCGCACCGGATCGGTTTCACGTTCGGC
>JBAVPS010000296.1:0-3257 GCA_049693315.1 Rhizomicrobium sp.
CAGTAACCTCTACCGGCCACTGACCGTCATAGATCCCTAAACTCAAGCATTGCGCACCCTGTTTCTCAAAATACTGAGAGAGGGCAGCCCCAAAATTCTTTTCGTTCGCATCCGTTTTGCTGCCACAAGCCGACAGGCATAGCAGGCCGAGCACAGCAACCGCTGTGAGCATTTTATTCATAAATATAATCTGTAGTTGTGGTGAAGAATGGTCGTTCGATACGCCAGATCGGCTGAGTGCTTTGCGCTCGGCACCGAAAAACTGCATATGCAGTGCGCCCCCATCGAATACAACCCTTATGCGATCATCTAAAGGTGGATAAATTCAAACATCAATGGCACAAAACGACACAGCTTTAGCGCCCCCCCCCTTACACCGACACGGACTAATCCCCATATATGTTAAATCCCAATTTCATATCTATGTATCGGGTTCGCCACGTTGCCGATGGCAGAACCACTCATATTAGGAAAATCCCATGTCGATCAAAAAAACCTCTAGGGCCATTGCCCTGGACCAAAAACTTGATTCCATAGCCTATGAGATTGCAGCGCGGAAAGTACTCCTCGCCGGTTTAAACGTTCAGAGAAATCTAAAATATGATCCAGACCAGCCGCGTGTCCCCGCAGGAAACCCGGGCGGAGGTCAATGGAGTGGTGGCGGAGGCTCATCTCATACACTTAAAAACCCAATGTCGCATGACGGCATTTCCTACCGTAATGCGAAGGGAAACACGGAGTGCGTGACCTTTGCACAACAAGCCGGAGGGGCCGGACCAACCAAAGACTGGAAACCTGGAGAGGCCATTTCACCATCCAACCCACCGCTACAAGGAACTTGGGTCGCCACCTTTGTCGACGGCCATTACTACGGTCATGTTGGCGCGTTTATGGGATACGAACCTGACGGGACGTTAATTTTACTCGATCAGTTTAACAAAAAAGGCCAGGTCAGCATACAGCGCTATTCTCCCAAACCTCAGCCATTTTCTGGTAGAATAAGCAACAATCCATCGAAATATCGCGTTGTATTGTGGTGAGGAAATTATGCGGAAAATGATGCTGTTTCTGGGAGCAACTGCGTTGACGCTTCCGCCTGCCGTCGCCGGACAGGATTTTACCTGCCCACGCGCAGTTATTACCACCCAAACGACCAAAGACTTTCCGACGAACCAGCATGCCGGGCAAGACACAACACCCCGTCGCCTGTTCGATGTCAGCATGGCATATGCAGATGGAATTAGCAGCAGAGAGGACTATGAAAGGAACCTTCCAAACGGCAGGGTAAAATATACCTGGGATCTGAATGCGGTCGTGGAACGCAGACCATGGTTTGTCCGTTGTGAATACCAACAAACCAATATTCTGTTGCTGATTCCGGTGCCCGAAACGCTAAAGCTCTGCTCGACCACGCAAAAGGATGGCCCCAACCGGGACGTCGAAAACATCATGCACTGCAAATAGACTTTGCCAGCTACAAGCTCAGAGCAATTTCCATCTGCTCGCTGACGAAAGCTGGTTCATAGGCGCGGGCCAGACTGCCGGTAACGCCAACCTCTCGCAACGCGTCGCGCCAGTTATCGGAGATCGTCCGAGCCGTTTGGCGGATCATCTGCCGCGCATCGTCTTGCGCAATCTCGAAGAATCCGCAAGAACAATTCGCGAAAATCGGCTTGCGGGTCGGCGGCGTAGCTGCGCAAAATAGTCGACGATCTCGGTGTAAGAACCAAGCTCTGCCCCCTTCTTGCCCAAGGCGGTCCGGGCGGAGATATAGGGAATGCGCGCGGGGCCACGCCGATCAAACCGCCGGATCAGCGCAACCGGAAACGGCGTGTTCGCCATTTCACCGCATTCCCAACATCAGGGTTGTAACGGATTTTCCGGCCAATTGTGTTTGGGATAGCGGCCACGCATGTCGCGACGGGCATCGGCCCAAGCCCCCTTCCAGAAGCCCGCAATATCGGCGGTAAGTGCAATTGGCCGCCCCGCCGGTGACAGCAGCGCCAGCCGCAAAGGCACGCGCCCCCCTGCAAGTTTGGGTGTTTCAGCCAGACCATAAAAGGCTTGTGCGCGGGCCGATGCGATGGGAACCGGCTGGGTGTAATCCACCGCGGCCCGCCCGCCGGGCAACGGCAGATGCGTCGGCAATTCCTTGTCGAGCCGGGCGCGCAGCGACCAATCCAACCGCCCGAGCAAAAGTGCACAAAGATCAAGGCCCGCAACATCACCAAGCCGCGTCAGGCCATGCAGATGCGGCCCCAGCCACGCCTCAAGATCTGCGATCAGGCTCGCATCATCCGCAGCGGGCCAGGCATCCGCCTCCACCCCATGCATCAGGGACAGACGCGCCTGCAGATTTCGCGCATCCTCCGTCCAGGTAAGGCGTGACGGATCGTTTGCCACGGCGACCAGCAGTGCGGCGGCAGCTTCGTCTGCATCGGGCGGGGCCGAGCGCTCCTCCAGCACCAGCGCGCCCAGACATTTACGCCGCCGCGCCTGCACGCTGCCGGTAACCGGATCCAGACTGGTTTGCACCGTCTGCTGTATCCGCGCGGCAAGGGCTTGCGGCAGCGCGGCGATGTCGAGCGGGGCGGCCATATGAATAAGCGGGGTCTTTTTCATCTCCAGCGCCGCCACGGCAAGAAATTCTTCTTTGGCCAGCGGATCGGTTACCGCAAGCCTTGCCCCGCCACCGCCCGAAAGGCGGAAACTGCCCGCCTCGCTGCGGCGCTGTGCCAGCCGGTCGGGAAACGCGGCGGCAATCAGCGGGGCTGGATTGCCCGCCCCTTTGCGCGTGGGGCCCAGCCCCAGCCGCGTGCGATATTGCCGGGCGGTCTGAAGAATACCGTGCAGCGCACCCCGGTCAGCCCCCAGCGCCACCGCAGCGGAAGGATCTTCCATCGCCTCCAATCGCGTCATGATGTCGGCGGGCGTGTCCAACCCGGCTTTAAGCGGATCACGCCCTTCCAGAAGCGCCGCAATATCGCAGGCACGGGCGGCCAGTGACGGCTCTGCCTCGGCCAGCATCATGGCGGCAAGGCGCGGGTGGGCACCAAGGCGATTCATCCGCATGCCAAGCGGGGTGATGCCGCCCTCGTCCATCGCCCCCAGTTCGCAAAGCAAAACGCTGGCCGCCGCCAACGCGCCTTCGGGTGGCGCATCGAGGAATGCCAGACCGTCCGGCGGCGTGCCCCAGGCGGCGCAATCCAGCACCAGCCCCGACAGTTCCGCATCCAGAATTTCCGGCCGGTCAAAGG
>JBAVPS010000297.1:0-2240 GCA_049693315.1 Rhizomicrobium sp.
CCTTCAGGATGTATGGGGCATGCCATGTACTGGTTCCGAAAACAAATGGCAGGAAAATACGAAACGCCACTGATTCCAGTATATCCCCAAACCGATCGGGTTCTACGGGCGGGCTCTGGGGGAGGAGAGTATTTATCCTAGTATTTTCCCTTATCCTGAGCCTGCCCGAAGGATGAGGCCGCCTAAATGATGACATCCCTTCTCCGCCCCTGCGAGCGTAAGCGATGCGGGGGAGGTGTCAGGACCGGCGTCAAGCCGGGCGTGACGGAGGGGGCAGAAGTTCATGACGTGCTTCGACAAGCTCATGCTTCGACAAGCTCAGCATGAGGTAGGGGGGGGCTTGCCAAAAGCCCCTCATCGGCGAGCCTGCCGAAGGATGTGCCTGCCCGAAGGGGAATGCTCAGTCTTCCCGGTTTTCCTCATCCCCCCGGTCGTTTTCGTCTGGTGTCTCCCGTTCCCTTTCGCCGCCGAAGGCATAGGTCAGGCCGCAGAAAATGCTGCGCCCCTGCATGCGGGACCGGCTCGACTGATACACCCCGGCGGTTTGCTGGATGCTGCTGGCATTTTCCGACGCGTACAGATTATTGACCATCACATTGGCTGATAACTGTTTGGTGAAGCTGTGTCTGTAGCCGAAATTGCCGCTTAAAACCGCCTTGGACCGGCTTTGCGCCGACACTTGCGCCGCACGGTACATATTTCTGAACTGCAGCTGATCGTCCGGCGTGATGCGCCAGTTGATACCGCCACCCAGCGACCAGTTGATCCCCGACCGCTTATCCGCCGCACTGCCGTTATTCGGATCGAATTCGGTATAGGCGACGTATCCGTTGGCACGCAGCGACAGCCCCTGCAGGACCGTAATATTCATATGGGCGCTCATGCCGCTGGCCATGCGGCGGGCGAGGTTGCCATAGGTCGTCAGCAGAACCGTGTCGGAAATATTGCGGTACACCGACGAGATGGCATTATCGGTGCTGCGATAATAACCGGTCAGCGTGACATCGTCTTTTGCACCCAGATAATGATAGCTCGCCTCATACGCATTGATCATTTCGGGTTTGAGCAGCGGATTACCGGCCCTGATATTATAGGCGTCACTCGACTGCTGCGCCGGGTTCAGCTCGCCCATCTCCGGCCGGTGGGTGCGGCGGCTGTAGGACAGCCCGATCTGATGGGTATCGGTGAGGTTATAGGTCAGGTACAGGCTGGGAAAAACGCCCAGCGTTGAGGTGTCATTGACCTCGCCGGTGGTTTTCAGATCGGTGGTGACATAATCCTGTTCCAGCCGCAAACCGCCCTTGATGCCAAGGCTGCCATATTTCTGCTGATAGGTGGCAAAGCCGGAATGGGTGGTGCGGTCATACACAAACAGGCTGGTATACATGCTATCAACGCTCCAGTCGTCGGTCAGACTGCTGCGCCGGTAGCCGTTATTATTCGAGCGGTTATTGATGTCCTCCACCTCATAGCCTGCGCTGAACATGCCGTCATGGGACAGCGGCAGCGCATAATGTGCCGTCAGTTCTGAATTTTTGTTGCTGCCATCCTGCAGGCGTAACTGCCAGTATTCGGGCGCGCCGGTGGCGGTGACGATATTGCTGTAGTTCTGATTTTGTAAGGACCAGGATTCGGCGTGCGACAGATGCAGATCAAAGCGCTCGCCTTTGGTGGCAAAGTCATGCCGAAAATCGAGCGTGGTCTGCACATTTTCATTGTCCGGGTGGGTCAGGCCCTGTCGGGTCGTGTCGGTTGCGGCGCTATCGGAAACCGCCCGCTCGCCGGAGACGGTTTTGCCGGTTCGCGCCATATACACGCCGCCAAGATCCACCGTGTTGTTGCGGTCGATATCATAGCCCGCTTTCAGCATGGCAAAGCGCGACGAGGTGTCGGTCTTTGACGAAATATCCTGCGATGAAAGCTCTGTCGTGCCGTCGCTGCGCAAAATGTTTTGCGCCGAATGGCGGATATTGCGCCGCTCGCTATAGGAGGCGTTGAGCCGCACACCGCCAAGATTGATATTGCCATGAAGCGAGGCATTGATATTGCCCTCGCTGCCGACATTAAGCCGGATGCGGCCGGATGCCGGAATTTTGCGGTTCCGCTTGGTGACAAGATTGATGATGCCACCGGTGCCTTCGGCTTTAAATTCCGCCGGGGGATTGGTCATCACCTCGACCTTGTCGATCACGTCGGCCGGTATCTGTTCCAGCGCATCGCCCTGGCCTTGCGAAAATAAC
>JBAVPS010000298.1:0-1613 GCA_049693315.1 Rhizomicrobium sp.
GTGCGGACAATTCGGCAATTTTGCTGCGATAGAATAAAGCCAGACTGTCATAGGCGCAGCGTACCAGCTCGGCCGGGGTTTGCGGCACCGCCTCGCCGGTTTCGCGTGCCGCCATACGGATTTCCACAATCATATCCGGTGGGGCCAGAAAGCGCGCGTCAGCCGGATTGATGACGCTACGCATCGGCGTCGCTTCGGCCGCCGCCAGTGCCAGTGATGCGATGTCGGCCCCGCCAAGCTGACGGCTGATTTCCTGCACCAGCCACAGACCGGTAACGGTTGATTGCACGCAGAAGGTTCCGCCAAACCCCGCCTCGTTTCCGATGCCTGCGGCCAAAGCTGCAGGCCCGGTAAACGGCACCGGGGATTCGACACCCAGGATCGACCATGTGCCACTCGACAGATAGGCCCAGTCATCCCCCACCGCCGGAACGGCCAGAATGGCCGACTGGGTATCGTGGGAAGCCGGTGCAATCACCTGAGCGCTCAGCCCAAAAGATGATCGCACCGGCCCTAATGCCGTGCCGGGAGCAACCAGCGACGGCAAAACCCTATCGGGCAAACCGAGATGACGTAACAGCGAGGTCTGCCACGCCCCGTCCAGCCCCAGCATCTGGCTGGTGGAGGCCAGTGTCCGTTCATTCGCCGCCACGCCCGACAGCCAGTAATGAACGTAATCGGCGGTGAACAGCAGGCGGGCCGCCTGTTGCAAATCCTGCGGCGTGCTTTCGGCCTGTGCGGCCAGCTGATACAGCGTGTTGAATGACAAATTGGCAATGCCGGTGGCGGCATAAAGCCCGGCAGGGGGAATATACGCCGCGATCTTATCAATCTGCCCCGCGCTACGCGGATCACGATAAGAGACCGGCGCCCCGATCACCTGCCCGGCGCCATCCAGCAGAACATAATCAACACCCCAGCTATCCGCCCCCACACTGGCATAGGACACGCCGCAAGCCCCTGCGGTGCACAATGTCCGTTCAAGCCAGGAAAAGATCTTCGGATAATCCCAGATCAGATGGCCGCCATGTGAGACCGGACCATTGGCAAGGCGGGCAAGTTCGTGCTGGCACAGCCGCCCGCCCTCCAGCGCGATATCAACCACGCGGATGCTGGAAGCACCGAAATCGAGTGCCAGACAATGGACCATAGGCCCCTTCCCAACCTTACAAGCCCCGGCAGACAGCATGACGAACAGCCGGACGGCCTGCGGTAGTATTTGCGTTTCCCGATCCTGCCCGTGTATCCGGGCTATGGATTATTATGGTCAGGATAGGATCGACAAAGCCGCCTATAAATAGCTATTGTTGGCAGCAATATGGATATTCTTGGCCTTCACCCATGCGCCACACCACCATGCCCATAAACACATCTGCGGCCACCCCGGCCTTCTTTTCGGCGCAGGTTGACCGCTCGCGGCGGTTTTACTTCGGTCTTGCCCCGGCCAGAAAAGCCCTGACCGTCGCGTGTGGCGGTTTGGAAATCTGCGCCCCTGACTATGCTATCCGCCGCGACGGCCTGCCATTTTTCTGTCTGGAATATGTCGTCGCCGGCAGCGGATGGCTTAAGCTGGATACCGAGCAGGACACACTGGCCGCCGGACGGATCTTTGC
>JBAVPS010000299.1:0-2968 GCA_049693315.1 Rhizomicrobium sp.
ATCACGAATATGCCAAATATCTGGCAGCCACCGCGTTGGCATGGCTGGGGCTGGAGCCGACAGAAGAAGACGCAGATAAAACGACGAAGACATAGGGTTCAGGGCGAAGCAGGCATGGCAACACCGGCAAACAGCATTAGCAAGACTTCCCCGGTTCCGCCGCTGGTCTATCTGCGCTCAAGCCTTTATTTCATCTTTTTCCTCAGCATTTCCATTCTGATGCATGTGATTGCGCTGCCGACGCTGCTTCTGCCGCGGCGGGCAATCGTGTGGATGGCGCAACGCTGGGGCGCCGTGTTGATCTGGGGCTTACGCATTTTCGCCGGTGTGCGCTGTGAAATCCGCGGGCAAATCCCCAAGACCGCGGTGCTGATCGCCGCCAAGCATATGAGCATGTGGGACACGCTGGCGCTCTATATGCTGCTGGCCGACCCCATCGTCGTCATCAAGCAGGAACTGAAGCGTGTGCCGTTCTATGGCTGGTTCGCCACCCATGCCGACATGATCTTCGTTGACCGCAAGGGCCGCGCCAGCGCCCTGCGCCAGATGATTGCCCATGCCGCCCGGGCCTTAAGCGCCGGGCGCAGCCTGATCATCTTCCCCGAAGGCACCCGCCAAAAGCCAGGGGCCAAACCCGCCTACAAATCCGGCATCGCCGCGCTTTACAGTCAGCTTGGCGTGCCCTGTGTGCCGGTGGCGCTCAACTCCGGCCTGTACTGGACCGGGCGCGGCGGCTTTCTCAAAAAGCCCGGCACCATCATTCTGGAGTTTCTGCCCGCCATTGCACCGGGGCTGCCGCGCGACGCCTTTATGGCCACGCTGCAGGAGCGCATTGAAACCGCCACGGATCAGATTCTGGTCGACGGCGGGTGGCAACCCCGGACCGAAACAACCGCACAGCGGTAAAGTGGTACACAAGAAACTTTTTTCTTCTGAGCAGACCAAAAGGGCTGGGAGCCATCCGGCCAACTGTGCATATATGGGGGCGCAGGCGCTTCGTACCCCAATATAAAGCGCCTGCGCTCCAGCAAACCACACACATCAGACAGAAGTAGCAAGACGCCATGAGTGATATCGCCAGCCAGATCTGGGAAATGAAATACCGTTACACGCCCGTAGGCGGCGAACCCGAGGCGGATGTGGCGGCCAGTTGGGCGCGTGTGGCCAAGGCAGCGGCCGAGGCGGAAAACAGCAAAACGCGGGGCCAATGGGAAGCGCGCTTTCTGGACGCGTTGTGCGATTTCAAGTTCCTGCCTGCCGGGCGCATTCTGGCCGGGGCCGGAACCGGGCGCCATGTCACTTTGTTCAACTGCTTTGTCATGGGCAAAATCGGTGATTCGATGGACGGGATTTTCTCGGCCGTCAAAGAAGCCGCACTGACCCTGCAGCAGGGTGGTGGCATCGGCTATGATTTTTCCTCGATCCGGCCCAAGGGCGCACCGGTGGCGGGCGTTGCCGCCGACGCCTCAGGCCCGGTTTCGTTCATGGAAGTGTGGGACGCCATGTGCCACACCATTATGAGCGCTGGTTCACGCCGTGGCGCCATGATGGCGACGCTGGCCTGCGATCACCCCGATGTGGAAGACTTTATTTCGGCCAAGCGCACCCCCGGCCGGTTGAACATGTTCAACCTGTCGGTGCTGGTCAGCGACGCCTTCATGGATGCAGTGCGCGACGATCAGCCGTGGGAGCTGAAATTCGGTGGCACGGTTTATAAGACCCTGTCCGCCCGCGCCCTGTGGGACAAGATCATGCAGTCGGCCTATGACTTTGCCGAGCCGGGCGTGATCTTCATCGACCGCATCAACCAGAAGAACAATCTGGCCTATTGCGAAGACATCCGCGCTACCAACCCGTGCGGCGAACAACCGCTGCCGCCCTATGGGGCCTGCCTGTTAGGGTCGATCAATCTGGCCCGGCTGGTCAAAAAACCTTTTGAAGCCGATGCCGAGCTCGATCTGACCGAGCTTGCATCGCTGACCGCGACGGCGATCCGCCTGCTCGACAATGTTATCGATGTTTCGCGTTTCCCGTTACCGGCGCAAAAGGCCGAGGCCGAAGCCAAGCGCCGCATCGGCCTTGGGGTCACAGGCCTTGCCGACGCGCTGATCTTCTGCGGTGTCAAATATGGCTCGCCCGAAAGCCTGAAACTGATCGAAGCCTGGCTCAAAACCCTGGCGGAATCGGCCTATCGCGCATCGGTCGAGATCGCCAGGGAAAAGGGTGCCTTCCCGGCGTTTGACAAGGACGCCTATCTGGACCGCCCCTTCATTGCCGCCCTGCCCCAGGATATCCGTGACGGCATTGCTAAATACGGCATCCGCAACGGCCTGCTGACCTCGATCGCCCCGACCGGGACCATCTCGCTCTATGCGGGTAATGTGTCGAGCGGTGTCGAGCCGGTGTTTGCCTTAAGCTACACCCGCAAGGTGTTGCAGCCTGATGGCAGCCGGACCGAAGAACTGGTCGAAGATTATGCCCGCAAAACCTTCCGCGAGGCATTTGGGGCCGAGGCACGTTTACCCGAAGCCTTTGTTACCGCACAGACTTTGACCCCGGATGACCATCTTGCGGTGCAGGCCGCAGCCCAGGTCTATATCGACAGCGCGATCTCCAAGACCATCAACCTGCCCGAGACCATCCCGTTTGAAGACTTTAAGACGGTCTATACTCAGGCCTATGCGCTGGGCTGCAAGGGCTGCACCGCGTACCGGCCCAACCCGGTCACCGGCTCGATCCTGTCGGCAGAATCTGACACGAAAAAAGAGGAAACAGCCGACGACATCGCAACGGTTCCGGGCACAATCTATGACCGGCCCGAAGTACTGATCGGCCAGACCTACAAGATCAAATGGCTTGACGCCGACCACGCCTTCTACATCACCATTAACGATATTGAGAAGGATGGCCGCCGCCGTCCGTTCGAGGTCTTCATCAACTCCAAAAATATGGAGGCCTATGCCTGGAC
>JBAVPS010000300.1:0-10663 GCA_049693315.1 Rhizomicrobium sp.
TAAAATAACCGGTCGGCTGGGAACATGAACAGGCTGATTCATGGTGTTTTCCACGTTCCGTTTGGGGCGGCGCACTGCTTGCACACATAATTTTTAGCACGCGTTTGCGCGGGGGGAAGCAAAACTCGCGTGACGCGGCAGCCGTTTTCAGGCTTGGCGGGCAAAAATCCGTGCGGCAATGGCGCTGATGGCATAGCAGCAGGCCGCCGCCAGTACCATAGATGGCCCTGCCGGGGCATCAAAATGGTAGGCCGCGGCCAGGCCGACCGGTGCCGACAAGGCGCCAATCAGGCCGGCAAGCCACGCCATGGCGGCAGGCGAGCGGGCAAAAAAACGCGCCGCCGCAGGTGGGATAATCAGCAGCGCCACCATCAGCAGCGCGCCTACCACTTTCAGACCGAACGCTACCAACAAAGCGATTAACACCAGAAAAGCCGTTTGTGCCCAACGACTGCGGTGACCCTCGACCAGAGCGATATCGCCGCCCACCGCCTGGCGCAGCAATGGCCGCCATAATGCCAGGATCAGCACCAGTGCGCTAAGACTGGCCAGCGTGATCCACATCAGATCATCTGTCGATAAGGCCAGCACGTCGCCGAACAGATAGCCCAGCAAGTCGGCGCGTACCGTATCCATGCCTGACAGCAGAATGTAGCCCAGCGCCAGACCGATATGCCCGACGATGCCGACATGGGTATCGGCCGGAATGATGCGGGCGCGCGCGTTGGCCATGATGAAGGCGGCCACCACGGCCAGCACCGCCGTGCCCCACAGGGCGTTGACCCCGAGCAGCAGACCGATAGCCGCGCCGAGCAAACCGATATGCGACACGGATTCGCCGACATAGGCCATCCGGCGCCATAAAACGAAACAGCCGATCGGCCCGGCGGCCGCACCAAGCAATCCGGCCCCAAGGGCGGCACGCCAGAGAAAATCATCCATCGGGAAGATCATTCGCGGGCCTCGTCCACGGCGATGGTGTCGCCACAGGGGGTATGCTGATGGCGGTGATGATGGGCGTAAAGCGCGATTTCGTCGGCGGTTTGCACGCCGAACATGGCGCGGAAGGCCGGATCGCGCACCACCGCCGCCGGTGTGCCCTCGCAGCAGATATGGCGGTTGAGGCAGATGACGCGGTTGGCGCGGGCCATCACCACATGCAGGTCATGGCTGACCAGCAGCACGCCGCAGCCCAGTTCATCACGGATTTCGGCAATCAGGCGATACAGCGCGGCCTCGCCGGTGACATCGACACTGGCGGTCGGTTCATCCAGCACCAGCAAATCGGGTTTGGCCGCCATGGCACGGGCCAGCAGCACACGCGCCAGTTCGCCACCGGAAAGGGCGCTCATTTGTTTTTTACGCGCCTGCAGGATTTCCGTGCGCCTCAAGGCGGGCTCGATGGCGGCGGCGGGGGCAAATAAACGCAAGAAACCTTCGACCGTAATCGGCAGGCTGGGGTCGCGTTCGAATTGCTGCGGTACATAGCCGATTTTTAAGCCCGGACTGCGGTCGATGTCGCCATCGACCCGGACAAGCCCGAGCAGTGCCTTCAGCAAGGTGGTTTTACCCGACCCGTTGGGGCCGATCAGGGTGACGATTTCGCCGCGAGAAATCGCGAGCGAAACCTTGTCGAGGATCGTGGTTCCTTCGGCGGTGACGCTCACATGACGGGCGGCGATCAAGGCTTGGCTCATGGGGCATGGGTTATACACACCCCGCAGGTCAAGAAAAGAGCTCACCGATTGATGGCGGGCTAAATTCTGCCGGTCTGTAGGTAATTTCTGCCGCTTGTGCTGGCGGCGTCAGATCTGTCGCTTGGTTAACCCGCTGTTTGCCTGGGTATTTTTCAACATGAACTGGGCATGAGTCATGCTTGCTTACCTTCGGTGGAGTAGTATCAAAGGAGACATCCATGTCCATAAGCGGCATAGGGTCGTCAGGCAGTTCCAGTTCGCTGCTGGCGGCCCTGTTAAGTCAGTTAAGCAGTTCGACATCCACAACGGATTCGAGCTCGTCCAGTAGCCTGGTGTCGCTGCTGGATGATTCATCGTCGTCCGACACCAGCAGCAGCTCCGATACAGCTCTGACGGGAACGGGCAAAGCCGATCTCAGCAGTCAGATCCTGCAATTGCTGACGATGATCCAAAGCGAGGAATCCACCTCGTCTACGGCCAGCAGCACCAGCACTGACAGTTCTGTCAGCACCGCCAGCACGAGCTCCAGCTCTAGCACCGGCACCAGCAGCGATCCGCTGTCACAATTGTTCTCGGCGATCGACAGCGATAGCAGCGGTTCGATCACCCAGAGCGAGATGGAAAGCTACATCACCTCGCTGGGCGGGACTTCGACCGAGGCTGACGAGTTGTTCTCGGCACTCGATAGCTCGTCTTCGGGCTCGATCAGCGAAACGTCTCTGGCCTCTGATCTGGCGTCTTCTTCTGCTCCGCCACCACCGCCGCCGCCCATGGCGGATGCGTCTGACACGAGCTCAACAACGGATACGTCTTCGACAAGCGCAACTGCGTCGAGCACGGATACGTCCAGCACGACAACCACGGCAAGCTCTACCGATACGTCGAGCACGTCTGACACGTCGGATACGTCGGACAGCTTTGCAGCGGCCTTTGCCGGTTACTTCTCGAACTTCGGCAACTCGGCTGACAGCAGCTTCTATAGCACCAGCCTGTTCAATAATTCGAGCGACTCCTCGCAAGGCGGGATGAGTGCAATCGGGGGCATGAATTCGATGTTCTCGATGGGCATGCAGTCGATGCCTTACGCCAACTACACCGCAGTCTACAGCACAGGCGCGGCGACGGATGTGTCTGCCTGAAGGCAGCCCGGATTGGAATGCAGGCCCGGAGAAACCGGGTCTCATCCATTTATATAAAATGTTATTCGTCTACGGATCACCCAGATACGGGCCGTTCCTGTCAGCGGTTAAGCCGCATCGCCACCTGAGCCAGCAATACGCGCACGCCCTTACGTTTTAAATGGCGGTCGGTGGCCTGTTGCAGCCGGTCAGCAATATCTTCGGCACTGGGCTGACGCCAGGGCCGGATGCCGCTGGCGGTATAGCTCAGCATACTGCGGACATAGAGATCACGTATGCGTGGCATATTCTGCACGACTTCATCATGCAGCTTCTGATCCGGCACATCGAGGCCGATGCCCAGCATCAGTGTGCCGATGACCATGTCGCCATCAAGAATGGTCGTATAGATCGGGTCAATGCCGATATAACTTGGTGATGTCGCAAGGACGTGGGCATTTTCTTTGGATTTTTTCGAGCCGTCTTTGGTCTCGGCGGCTTTGCCATGGCCGGATTTGGTTTCCGTGGCTTTGGCAGCGGGTTTTGCCTCGCCCGCCGGGGCAGGACCCGAGGCCATAACGGCACCGGTTAACCCGGCCCATCCCACAAACGCGACGGTAATGGCGATGGCGCGCTTACGCATAATGCTGTCTTCCGGTTTCCGATTACGGTTAAATAGCAGTCAAATTGTGAGCGATTAACGCTAACTTTATCGCAGACACAGGCCGAAGGGAAACAACATTCATGCCAAAGCACAAGAATTGTGTCGTTATTTCCAACCTTGCTGTGGTGACCTTCTGCCTTGTTACGTTAACCGTGGGGGCTAATGGCGGGGTAGGTATCAACCCACCGGTTGGACCTGACGAACGGCCCGGTCAAACCTTTCTTATCCGGGCGCAGGACATGCCCAAACCGTTTGCCACGCCGGGTGTCGATAACACGTGCCATATCGTACCCCAGCCCAAAGGCGTGTTCCCGAAAGTGCCCAAAGGTTTTGTAATCGAGCCTTATGTGACAGGCCTGATTAACCCGCGCTGGATGGCGCTGGCCCCAAATGGTGATGTGTTTCTGGCCGAACATTATTCCGGCAAGATCACCTTGCTGCGCGATGGCAAACGCTATCCCTTCGCGGGGGGCTTCGCGCGGCCGCATGGTTTGGCCTTTCATAACGGTGCGCTTTATGTCGGCGATACCAAGGCGGTATGGCGGGTTGACTATCACGATGGTGCCTTGTTCGCCGGGGCGCGCCATCGTGTGACAGTGGATGATTTCGGCCCCCTGGGCAATCACTGGACGCGCGACATTGTTTTCGGGCCCGATGGCACATTGTATCTGGCCATCGGCAGCGCCAGCAATGTTGGTGAAGACCCGCCGCTGCGCGCTACGGTGCAAACTGTGGATGGCGCCGGACATCTGCACCGCTTTGCCTATGGTTTGCGCAATGTGGTCGGTCTGGGGTTTTATCCGGGTACGAATGATCTCTATGTCACGGTCAACGAACGCGATGGTCTGGGTGATGGTCTGGTGCCGGATTATTTTACCCGCATCCAGAAGGGGGATTTTTACGGCTACCCTTATGCCTATATCGGCCCGCACCCCGATCCTGATTTTGGCGATAAACGATCGGATCTGGTGGCCAAAACCAAAGTGCCGGATGTTCTGTTCCAATCCCATTCGGCCCCGCTGGGGCTGGTGTTTTATGACGGTAAGCAATTCCCCAAAGACTATCAGGGCGATGCGCTGGTCGCGCTGCACGGTTCGTGGGACAGCGCCCATCCCACCGGCTATAAAATCGTACGGATTAAATTCAAAAACGGCAGACCTTTGCCGGGATATGAAAACTTCGTCACCGGCTTCTGGGTTTCCGGCACCAGTCCGGCCAATGTCTATGCACGCCCGGCCGGGTTGTTGGTGGCAAAGGATGGCAGTTTGCTGATTGCCGATGATGCCAGCAAGACGGTGTGGCGCGTGCGTTATGTCGGCCGGGGCAAGCGGTAATCAGGCGTGTTCCGGTGCGTTGGGGCGGGTGAAGAACAGGATTGCCGCCAGCGCGGCAAAACCGAACATTTCCGCCGCCATGGCCGATGGTCCGACCCAGGCGAACAAAAGTGCCACCAGCGAAGATGATAGCGCGCCGATGACCATTTGTGTGCTCGATAAAATGGCGGAAGCCTGTCCGGCAAGTTGCGGCAGATATTGTACGGCGGCATAAGAGGCGCAGGGGCCGATCATGCCCATGGCGCAATTGGACAGCCAGATCAGACCAATAACCAACACAATCGCATAGACGTGGAAAATATTCAGCAGCAGCAATATCAGCGTTGCGCCGGTCATCAGGATCAGGCCGAAGGTCAGGATTTGTTCAGAGGTGATGCTGCGCCGTTGCATCAGGTTGCCACCGAATGTTCCGGCAATCGTGCCCACCACCGGGATGGCAAAATAGAGCGCAAACTGCGCCGCGGGCAGATGCATCACCTGCATCAGCAGAATGGGCGAGCCGGAAATAAAGGCGAACATGGTGCCAAAACTCATGGCGTTAATCAGCGAGGCCCGAAAACTGACCGGGTGCCTGAGCACCGCCTTATATCCGGCAATCAGGCCCGAAGGTTTCAGCGCGTTGGGGTTCTTACGCCGCAGCGATTCCGGCTGGCCAAAGAACACCCCGGCCATCAGCAAAAAACCACTGACCACCATCAGGCCGTAAATGCTGCGCCAGTTGCCCAGTGCCAGAATAATCGCACCAAGGGTCGGCGCAGTCAGGGGCATCAGTCCGTTGATCATCATGGTATAGGAAAGTCGGCGCCGGGCGGCATCGCCTTCGAACAAATCGCGAATACAGGCGATCGCCAGCACGCTGCCCGCCGAGGCGGCAAAGCCCTGCAGCAATCGGCTGAACAGTAAGATCAGGAAGGATGGTGTCAGCGTGCACAGAATGCTGGTCAGAAAATACAGTATCAGTCCGCCCAGCAGGATCGGTTTGCGGCCATAGCGTTCTGACGCCGGGCCGTAAAATAGCGGGCCGACGGCAAAACCCAGCATGAAGAAGCTCAGCGTCAGTGCCACCGAGGCGGTGGGAACATGAAAACTCGCGGCCGTTGCACCAAATGCTGGCAAGCCGACATCGGTCGACAGCGGTGGTATCGCCACCAGCGCGGCCAGCAGAAGGATGAAACCAACCGAGTTTTTGTTCAGCATGCGGATATTCTCGTGTGGGGCTGACGGTAAAGCGTCAATTCATAAAAAATCCCTGCCCGGGGAACCCAGGCAGGGAAATTATTGCGTGATGAGGGCCAAATTGCGGCCCCTCATGTAGCGGTCTGTTGAGACCGTAAAGTATTAAAGCGATGACACCGAACGGCCGTAGGAGCCCAGATCGTGCATGGCTTCTTCCAGACGGGTGATCATGCCCTTTTCACCGGCGCGCAGCCAGGTACGCGGATCGTAGAGCTTCTTGTACGGCGCGTGGGTTTCCGGATCGACCTGATACTTGAAGGCCTTCGGGTTGGCATCGACTTCCGCCGCCACCGCATTGGCGAAGGCGAACTGCATGTCGGTATCGATGTTCATCTTGAACACGCCATAGCTGACGGCTTCGGCGATCTGTTCCTTGGGCGAACCCGAACCACCGTGGAAGACCAGGCTGAGGGGCTTAGCGCCCAGCTTGCGTTCCTTGGCGATCAGTTCCTGCGAATTCTTCAGGATGACCGGCTTCAGCTTGACATTGCCCGGGGCATAAACGCCATGGACGTTACCGAAGCTTGCCGCCACGGTGAAGTGGCCCAGCTTGCTCAGCTCGTCATAGGCATACAGCACGTCTTCCGGCTGGGTGTAGAGCTTCGGATTACCGACATCGCCCTCTTCCAGTTCCGCGCCAATGCCATCTTCTTCACCGCCGGTGACGCCGAGCTCGATTTCCAGGCTCATGCCCATCGGGGCCATCTCTTTGAGCAGTTCACCGCAGGTGCCGACGTTATCCTTCAGCGATTCCGAGGACAGATCGACCATGTGCGACGAGAACAGCGGCTTGCCGGTCTTCTTGAATTCTTCCTGGCTGACCTTGATCAGGCCTTCGACCCACGGCAACAGCTTGCGATTGCAATGGTCGGTGTGCATCACGACGCAGATGCCATATTCTTCGGCCAGCAGCTGGACGTGACGGGCGATCGAGGTCGAGCCGAGAACGCGGGCGCGCATCGCATCGGGGGCACCTTCGCCAGCATAGAAGCGGGCACCGCCATTCGACATCTGCACAACGATGTCGGACTTGGCCTTGGCTGCCGTCTCCAGCACCGCGTTCAGGCTGTTGGTGCCGGTAACGTTGACCGCCGGCAGGGCATAACCGCCCGTTTTGCAGGCGTCCAGAAGCTTTAAGTATTCTTCACCGGTGACAACGCCGGGGCGCAATTTCGTTCCGCTCACGCTTATTTCTCCTTTACACGCTGGGTTCGTCTTAGCCTTGGCCCTTCTCTCTGTCAAAAGGCCACTTTTATCGCTCCCTAGCATACTTTTGCCGGCAGGAATTTGCCTTAATGCCGCCTGGCGCGGAAATATCGCCGCGCCCCCCGGCCGTACAGGTTAACCTGATGACAGGACTGATTTTTTCTTAAGGTCCGGCCCGTGCCTTTTGTGGTCAATATGGTCAGCCGTTGGCGGTCTGTTAAAAACATGTGGGCGGGTTAGGCAACTTACAAGACTTAATACGGCATACTAGGGGCAGGACCTATTAATTGCAGACGATCTCGTTTGCGTCGGGTGTTTCGTTTTGACAGCCCCGATTTCACTGAAAAAAAGGACCGGAGTGCCGAAATGCCGTTCAGGATTGAGTGTCTTTGCGTTTTTGAGACCAATTACGCCTATCTGATTTGTGATACCGCCAGCGGGCGCTGTGCCGCCATTGATCCTGCCGATGCCGAAACGGTGGCTGCCGCCATCACGCGCAAAGGGCTGACGCTCGATTTCATTTTCAATACCCACCATCATAATGACCATTGCGGTGGGAATCTGGCCCTGAAGAAACAGTTTAACGCCACGGTGTGCGGCCCGGCGCGGGATGCTGGGCGGATTCCCGGCATGGATGTTGCCCTGCGCGGCGGCGAGGGGGTTGATCTGTTTGACCATACTATTGGTGTGATCGAGACCCCCGGCCATACCTCGGGATCGATCTGCTATTTGTTCGGTGGCGCGCTGTTTACCGGCGATACCCTGTTTGCCATGGGCTGCGGGCGGCTATTCGAGGGCGATGCCGCCACCATGCTGGCAAGCTTCCACAGAATCGCCAGCTTACCCGACAACACGCAAATCTATCCCGGCCACGAATATACTCTGGCCGATGCCCGTTTCGCCGCCCCGCTGGAGCCGGGTAATACCGCGCTGCAGGCGCGGTTGCAGGCCGCCGTGGATGGTAAGGTCGGGCCCGGTTTCACCCTCAGGGCGGAAAAAGATACCAATCCCTTTATGCGCACTGATTCGCCCGCCTTGCGCGCTACACTTGGTATGGACGAAGCCCCGAACGAGGCGGTTTTTGCCGAACTTCGCAGCCGCAAAGATCTTTTCTAGAACGGGTATGCCGCCGGAAGCTGGGTTGTTGATGGATGTAGTCGGCGACTACAGATCGATCGTGTTTCGGCGGCAACCATAGAGGTAATTTCGATAGATATTAAAACCCCTAAGTTGACGGGAATGTTATTTTACACGTGTAATATAGTGGCGTTCATTCCATGTGTATGGGACTGTAATGTCGCAGGTGGGAAGACCTGCCACCGTCAGTTGGTACAAGAATGTTCGCCTGCAGCGCAAAACGCGCTGGCATGATGGGTTTTGTGTGATGGACTGTTTTCAGGCCGGGTCTTTGGCCGCGCTCCAAAGTGGTTTTGTCACCAGCCGCGGCACGCCGGGGCATCAATTCTGGATGCAGATCGAGCCGGGCTGGCTCGACATTGCAGCCGAAGGTGAACCCGAACCCGGTCTGTTCATTGAAGCTTTTAACGAAGTTGAAGCCAGCGGTCAGCTGGTGGGGCCACTTTTGGTGGTGGTTGACATCACCCGCTATACCGGTGTGGTGGAATGGGATCTGTTATTCGCGTTGCGCAACCGGCTCGACTGGCGGCGGATTGCACCGGTCCACATCGCCTATATCGTGCGCGATAACGCCTTTGTGCCGATTGTTAAGGTGACCAGTGTGGTGTTTCCGAAGGCGGCACACAAAACATTCTTACGCCGCAAGGATGCGATGGCCTGGCTCGGTGCGTGTCAGGAAGCGGTTCTGGGTGGCCAGCCGTTGGTTGGCCGGGCGTTGGCGTATTAAGCTCTGGCCGGTTAAAGCCAGAGCTTTATTCTTCATCCAGAAGGATTATTTCGCCCAACCGGCCAGCCAGTCGGCAATGGCCTGTGCCGACATGTGACGGGCATCGGACAGCGCTGAAATCTTGCCCGGATTGACAAAGGTGCCATCCGGCTCGGCAATCACCACCGCCGGCACGCCCGGCAGGCGGCCCTTGATGCCGAAACGGGCGGGAATATCCTGGTTCTTGTCGAAGCGACCGATATCCACCGCAACCACCTCGAAATGCGCATCTATAAAGCGCTGCATTTCCGGCAGACGCATCAGATTGGCCAGGATCAGGCAATCGGGGCACCAGTTGCCCCCCATGTCGATCAGCACGCGCTTATGGTTTTTGCGGGCGCGGGCAAAGGCGGCATCGACATCCTTTTGCGCGTTGGCATTCACGTCATAAGGGGTGCGTTCGACCATGGGCAGCTCGGCCAGGTTCGTCAGCTTCAATTGCGGGGCTGGGGCAGCCATCGCCGCGCCAAGTAAGCACATTGCGGCGGCCAGGCCGGTGAACAGTGCCGATTTCATCCTCTGTCTCCTATAACCCTTCCAAATCCGGTGTTTACCCAAGGGGGAAGGCAACCTATCTTGGGACCATCATACGAGGAATTTTTTTTCCAACGCAAGGCGCGCGGCAAAGGATCTGTTTGTGGCGCAAGGCTTGGTTGAACGGACGCCTGGGGGATACATGAAGCGGACCGCGTTACAGATGGCTCTGGTTCTGCCTTTTGTTTTCGGGGGGATGTTTTTGCCCGCCCTGGCCAGAACGGCTGCGGATCAAACACCAACGGAGACACGTAAAACAATGTGGGATTTGACTGACCTTTATCCGTCGGTGGATAGCTGGAATACGGCGCATACGGATTTAAAAGCCCGGGTCGAAAAGCTTGGGCGCTATAAGGGCACGCTGGGCGGTTCGGCCGATGCCATGCTGAATGCACTCAGCGCCATCAGCGATACCCGCAAGGATCTCGACCGTCTGTTCGTCTATGCCTCGCTGAAGAAAGACGAAGATGTGCGTGTGGCGGCCGGGCAAGAGCGGGCTGGGCTGGCCCAAAGCCTGTCGGCGCGCTTTGGCGAAATGACCGCATGGATCACGCCGGAAATTCTCGGTCTTGGTCCCGACAAGGTTCATGCCTTCGAGGCGGCGTCGCCGGAACTGAAAAAGCATTTTGGTTTCATGCTGGAAAATATCCTGCGCGCCAAACCGCATACGTTAAGCGATGAAAGCGAAGCGGTGCTGGCGGCGGCGAGCAATGTGCTGGCCCAGCCCGATAATATCTATAGCCAGCTGGCCAATGGTGATCTGCCGTTTCCGTCGGTGACGTTATCGGATGGCACCAAAATCGAGCGGCTCGATCAGTCGGCCTATACCCAGTTGCGTCAGGCTCATAACCGCGAAGACCGCAAAAAAGTGTTCGATACCTTTTGGGGGGCCTGGAGCAAATATGAAGGCACCTTTGGGGCTATGCTGAACACCCAGGTGCTGGCCGAGGAGTTTGACGCCAAGGTGCGCA
>JBAVPS010000301.1:0-4427 GCA_049693315.1 Rhizomicrobium sp.
GGATAGAGCAGCCCAAGGACACCGCCTGCCAACATAATGGCGCTGGCATGATTCTCGACAAAGTTTTTAATTCTACGCATCGGTTAGACTTCACGGTTACAGGACGCCCCATCCCCCAGAAGCTCTATCATCAAATCTATCCCGAATGGAGACGATTTTGACGATGCTACACAGGTCAGCGATGTGTGGTGATATACGCAAATGAGTTTTGTTCTCACAATGTGGAAGGGCATTGCATCTGTGTGACGGTGAAGCAAATCCGGCACAGGAGGCTGTTTGTCGCGCAAGAGTTGTGTGACTAACTATAGATGCAACAGGGTTAAGGCGCGTACAAATAGCGTTATGCACTCGGCTGCATGCAACGGGCTTACCAATAAGATTGGATGCAGCCGTAACAGCCCCAGGTGAGGAGCATCATAATGACAAGCATCGTATACGGTGTGTGGGATGGAACGGCACATGATCATCGCGATGGCAGCGTAGCGCTACCCGAAGATGTTGTGTTGCATGGTTTAGACGCGTTCGACCCCGGTAACAAAGTTCGTGCGTTTGTTGGTGATCGTGGCTTCTTTGTTTTTGACGAAAACGTCAGTCTGACGGATACTTTCTGGCATTACATCAATAAGGCGGCTGACCAGTCGTGTGGCAAATGCACCCCCTGCCGCATGGGGACGGTGCTGGTGCGCGATGCGCTGGATGCGCTGCGCCATGGCGAGAAACCGGCTATCGGTTTCGATGATATGATCGCTCTGTCACGTCAGATGGCCGATACATCCTTATGCGGTCTGGGGCTGACCTGCGCCAAATCATTACTGGCGGCACTGGAAAAATTCCGTGATGTGTTCGAGGCTGAGGCCAAGGCGGGCCCGGCACCGGAACAAAACGGTATGGTTTATGTGACCGCACCTTGTATCGAGGCGTGCCCGTCTAAAATCAATGTGCCGCAATATATCGACTATATTCGCGATGGTAAGCCCGAGCATTCCTTGGGTGTGATTTTGCAGAAGTATCCGATGGCCGCCACCTGTGGTCGTGTCTGTGTCCGGTTCTGTGAAATGGCCTGCCGTCGCAAGATGGTGGATGAAGCTGTCGGCATTAAGCTTTTAAAACGCTATGTAGCCGACTATCAGGAAAAGAACCACGCCTTAAGCTTCTCGGCAGATTCGATTGCCGAACCGTTACCCGCGTCGATGCGGGTGGCGGTGATCGGGGCTGGACCGGCAGGTGTTTCCTGCGCCTACCATCTGCTGCTGCAAGGGTATCACGTCGATATTTATGAAGCGATGCCACAGGCGGGCGGCATGGCAGCCATCGGTATTCCAAGCTATCGTCTGCCTAAGGACGTTCTGAAATCCGAGATGGACATCATCACCGAACTGGGTGGAAAGTTCCTGTTCAATAAAAAACTCGGCAAAGATTATTCGATCGATGATCTGTTTGCCCACGGATATCGCGCGGTATTTTTAGGTCTGGGCTGTCAGGAAGGTACCCAGCTTGGTGTGAAAGATGAAGATCCCACACTGGAAGGGTATGAATCCGGCATCGGGTTTCTGCTCAAAGTGCATGACCATGTCGCTGGCATCAAGAAGGTCGAGCTTAAAGGTGAGGTTGTCGTCGTCGGTGGTGGTAACGTGGCGATGGACTGCATCAGATCGGCCACCCGCATGGGCGCAAGCCGCGTCCATCTGATCTATCGCCGGACCAAAGAAGATATGCCTGCCGACTATGAGGAGATCGAAGCGGCCGAAAAAGAAGGCATCATTATCCACTATCTGACCAACCCGACCCGGTTGATTTCGGAAAACGGCAAACTGACCGGCGTCGAACTGATTGATATGCGTCAGGGTGAAGTGGATGCCCGTGGTCGTCGTTCGGTTTCACCGATTGCCGGGACCGAGCACATCATGAACTGCTCGATCATCATTGCCGCTATCGGTCAGCAGGTTCAGTCGGGTGCGTTCAAACCGGAAGATGGCGTCTCGCTCAACAAATGGAAATGCGTTGATGCTGATGCCGCCACGACGCTGACCTCTCGCCCCGGTGTATTTGCCGGTGGGGACTGCTCGTCCGGGCCATCAACCCTGATCCATGCCATGGCCAACGGTCTGAAAGCGGCCCGCGCTATTGACGACTGGATACGATTAGGCGAGGTGCGCTTCTTCCCGCGCTCGCGCATGCGCCAGATCCTGCGCGATAACAGATTGCTGGCCGATGATTGTGTCGATGTGCCGGTGAAATCGGAATACCGCGTACACAATCCGGAACTCGATCCCGAGATCCGCAAGCAGATGTTCGAGGAGGTCGAGCAGGCAATCACGCCTGAGATGGCCTACCGCGAGGCGAAACGCTGCATGCGTTGCTATCGGCTGTATTCGGTCATCACTGACCGCCCCATTCCCCCTTCGCACTCTTAAAGGAGCGGTACAACATGGAAACCGTACCGATGTCTAACGGCGCCAATGGCGAAGAAAAATATACCGTTCATGCCACTATCAATGGCAAGGCGGTAACGGCGGAACCCAACGAATCTATTCTGCGCTGCGCCCGTCGCTATGGCGTCTATATACCGACACTGTGCGAGCTGGATGATATCGACCATTTCCCCGGCACCTGCCGGGTCTGTGTGGCCGAAATCAAAATGCCTGATGGCAGCGTTTCGCACCTGGCCACCTCGTGTAACACCCCGATCATGGAAGGCATGGAGATTAAGACCCGGACCAAGCGTGTGCGTGCGGCGCAGCGGTTGCAGGTCGAACTTCTGATGGCTGATCATAATCAGGATTGCGCAACATGCGTGCGCCACGGCAATTGCGAATTGCAGGATGTGGCCCAGTATGTTGGCCTTTATGAAAACCGCTTCTTTGATCCGGTCCGGGTGGCGGCACGACAGATCGACACCTCCTCGCCAGCGATGGTCCGTGACATGCAGAAATGCATCCGCTGTCAGCGCTGTATTGCCATGTGCCGTGACGGGCAGGGCGTTGATGCCCTGATCCGCACCGGTGTGGGGCAGGATGCGGCGGTTGGCTTACGTTTCGGCCTGTCGCAAAAGGAATCGACCTGCGTTACCTGCGGCCAATGCGTGCTGGTGTGCCCGACCGGTGCGCTGGGCGAGAAGGACGAAACCGATAAAGTTCTCAATTATCTTTATGACCCCGATATTGTCACCGTGTTCCAGTTCGCCCCGGCCGTGCGCGTGGCCTTTGGCGAAGAATTCGGACTGCCGCCGGGGGCCAATGTGCAGGGCCAGATCATCACGGCCCTGCGCCATATGGGTGCTGATATTATTCTCGACACCAATTTCGGCGCTGACCTTGTCATCATGGAAGAAAGTGCCGAGCTGTTAAAAAACCTCGGCAAGGGGATGAAGCCGACCTTCACCTCGTGCTGCCCGGCGTGGATTAATTTCGCCGAACGGCATTTCCCCGAAATCCTGCCGCATCTGTCTTCGACCAAATCGCCGATGCAGTCGTTGGGCGTGATTGCCAAAACCTATCTGCCCGAGAAGATGGGGATTGATCCCAAAAATGTCCGCGTTATCGCGATCATGCCCTGCGTCGCCAAGAAAGACGAAGTCACCCGTGATCAGCTGCATTTTGATGATGGTATGGCCGAGGTTGATACCGTCATCACCACCCGTGAATTCGCCCGTCTGTTGCGGCGCGAAGGTCTCAACATCGCCAAGCTGGAACCGTCTGAATTCGACAATCCTTATATGAGCGAGTTCTCCGGTGCTGGTGCCATCTTCGGTACCACCGGTGGGGTTATGGAAGCGGCGGTGCGCACGATGTACTACATCGCCAATGGTAAGGAATATGGCAAGATCGAGTTTGAGCAGTTGCGTGGATTCGAGGGGGGTGCGTACCGCCAGTGTCGATATGGGCGGCTCGATCGGCATGGTCAAGGTGGCCATGGCGCATGGGCTGAAACCCGCTCGCACGCTGGCCCAGATGGTAAAGGACGGCAAGGCCGATTTTGACTTTATCGAGGTCATGGCCTGTCCGGGCGGCTGCGTTGATGGCGGCGGAAACTTACGCTCCAAAAAGGCGTATATGCCCAATGCTCTGAAGCGGCGTGACACGCTGTATGCCATTGATCGTGAGCAGAATGTGCGCCAGTCACATAACAATGTGCAGATACAGGCGCTCTATCGTGACTTCCTCGAGAAGCCCTATTCCGACAAAGCGCACCATCTTCTGCACACGATGTATAACGACCGCAAACTGTCGCTGATCCGTTCGGTGCGCGAGATCTGGTCGGAAATCAACTTAAGTACCATGGTGTACTGATCCTGTTACTGTAACCGGCCCGGGGTATCCTCCCCGGGCTTTTTTTAACCATTTGCTAAGCTTGTATGGACTTTGCGTCATAGCATTTAAGATGGCCTGTGCGTTGCGCATAGCCGTCCGCTGATAAAGCCTCTTCCC
>JBAVPS010000302.1:0-2841 GCA_049693315.1 Rhizomicrobium sp.
GGTGCCGCGTTCGTCAGCATTACCCTGAATCTGGACCTTCACTTCCGGATACTTCGACAGCCAATCGCTCTGCTTCTTCAGATTATCCTTTTCGGAATCGGCAACATTGTACTTGTCGAGATCGAAATGGACCGTATCAGCGGTGCCAACGGCCTGCTGGAAGTCAGCAAGGCTGCCGGGCACGATGCTCGGGGCAGCAGGAGCCGGGGCCGGGGCCGGGGCCGCAGGCGGCGGCGGTGGCGGCGGCTTCGGCGTCTCGCAGCCAGCGAGCGCAAACGCTAATGCGACAGCGGCCACTTTCAGGCCAGTTGAGAATTTAGACATTCATCTAACTCCAAAGTCTCACGCCTCAAATTCCGGGTGCGACGGAACCGCGTGCGATTATGAGTTACGCACCCAAACTTCCTTGCCCGCCGACTTAAGGTTTACGCAGCGGGTAAGGACTATAATAAAGAATAAGTACCTATTGGATCAAGGGTGACCATGCCGGATCAGACGCATCTCCCGGAGTTGTGACCCTTCTTTCGTTCCGACCTGTGACATCTACGGACCATATTTGCGACCCACGACCACCTTTAATGGTTCGTGAGAACATCAAAACGCGGCCATTCGGGGCCCAGGTCGGCCCCTCATCTTCCCAACCGCTCGAGAGGATTCTTTCCCCCGAGCCATCGACATGCATGACACCGATACCAAAGGCCCCAGCGCCTTGTTTTGTAAAGGCAATCAGGTCACCGCGCGGGCTCCATACCGGGGTCGCATAGCGCCCGTTACCGAAGCTGACGCGATGCTGATTCGAGCCATCGGCGTTCATGATGTAAACCTGCTGCCCGCCGCCACGATCCGATTCAAACACGATTTGTTTACCGTCGGGCGAAAAAGACGGCGCGGTGTCGATTCCGGGGCTGGTGGTGAGCCGAACCGAGGCCCGCGTCCGCAGATCCATGACATAAATGTCAGTATTGCCATTTTTCTCAAGGCTCATCGCCACTTTATTGCCATCGGGCGAAAAGCGCGGCGAGAAGGTCATATTGGGGAAATCGCCCAGTTTTTCCTGACGGCCACTTTCGAGATCGAACAGATAGACCCGCGGCTTGCCATAGATATAGGACATATAGGCAATCATCTGCGCCGACGGATTAAAGCGCGGCGTCAGCACCATGTAAGAACCAGTGGTCAAAAAGCTGGGATTGGCACCGTCTTCATCCATAATCGCCAGCCGCTTGATGCGATTAAGCGCCGGTCCGGTCTCGGAAATGAACACAATGCGGGTATCGAAATAGCCTTTTTCGCCGGTGATCCGTTCGTAAATCTGATCCGAAATGATGTGGGCAATGCGGCGCCAGTTCGACGGCTGGGTATAATATTTCAAACCCAGCATCTGACTTTCGCCGTACACGTCCCAAAGCCGGAAATCGACGCGCAAACGGCCATCGGGCTCGCTCGACGTCTGGCCGGTGACCAGTGCCTGCGCATTGATGATGCGCCAGTTGGCGAAGGTCGGGGCCGCACTGACGTTGATCGACTTTTCAATAAATGCATGCGGATCGATCGGCCGGAAGATACCGGAGCGCTCCAGATCCGCGCGCACCACCTTGGCAATATTCTCACCGGCGGCAACATCGGCCGGGGCCGACGCGACGAAATCGGGAATGGCGATCGGCAGCGGCTGGACATTGCCCTGATTGACATCAACGGTCAGACCGGCCGCGGCCGCAGGCGCACACAAACCGGCCAAGGCCAGCATGACAGCCCCAAACATTGCCGGTAACCATGCGTTTTTTTGCATCATCCTCTCCAGGACTCCATCCGTAGCCGCTTAATCTACCATATAAGGCTTATTGGCCGATCATATCACGCGGATTGAATATAAAAGTGACGTCTTTCCATTGCGCATAGCGATCCGCCGGCAATTTGTAGGGCGAACAGACATAAATCGCCCGCCGCGCCGCTTCGATTGCCGCCCGCATATAGGGGTCCGAGGCCGATATCCCCGTGGCCAGCAACTGCGGCGCACCGGAAACCGAACCGTCTTTGCCAAGCTGAATACGGAATTGCACAATCAATTGATCCGCGTGCGGTGAGCCAACCGGCGGATTCCAGCATTTGTAAATCTGGCTCTGCAGATAGCTGCGCAGATCGGCCGTCATGGCATCCTGTGCACCAAAACCCTTGATGTTCTGGGGGCCCAGCTTGCCGCGCTTGGTCGCACCGGCGGCCGACTGGCGCTTATCGAGCAGGGCCATGATGTTGTTGATGTCGAAGTTTTCTTTCGACTTGGCCTTATCCTGCGCCTTGGCCGGGGCCGCGTTGGGCTGGGGCTTATCTTCAGCCGTCGGCTTCGGCGTGGGCGGCTTGGGGGCCGGCTGTGGTTTGACCGCGGGGGCCGGCTCGGCCTTGGGCGGGGCCGGTTGCGGCTTGACCTGTGGCGGCGCGGGCTCGGCCTTGGGTGGCGGCGGCGGCGTTGGATTGGGCGCGGGGTTCGACGTCGGATTTTGATCTGGCGACGGATTATCATCCGGCTTGGGCGCAGCCGTTGTCATCGGCGCGATATTGGTCTTGTCCGACAGCGTCACCAGATCGACCGGCACCACCGGCAGATTTTCCTGCTGGATGTCGAGCTTATGCGGCCAGGAAAACACCATGGCCAGAATGATACAGGCATGCAATCCCACCGAAATGGGCAGGCCCGCATAGCGCATACCGTCCTTGGTTGTTGGTCTATTGCGCATTCTCGTCCGGCCCCGCCGCCTTGGGGGGAGCTATGTCGGTAACCAGCCCGATATGGGTAAAGCCGGCGGCGCTCAAAAGCCCCATCACCTGCATCACCCGGCCATAATC
>JBAVPS010000303.1:0-2490 GCA_049693315.1 Rhizomicrobium sp.
ATTGGTACGCTAATGTGTAACAGACCGGCGGGTTGCAGGGCTTGCTGACCGATCACCGCCTCGGTCTCGGCGATATCGGCCAGAATCTGTTTGGCCCGTTCGTAAAAATCCTGTCCCATCTCGGTCAGCGAAAAGCGGCGCGTTGTGCGTTGCATCAGCCGTGTACCCAGATGTTCTTCGAGCGCCGCGATCTGCCGCGTCACGGCTGCTGCGGAACTGCCACGCCGATGTGCGGCGGCGGCAAAGCTGCCCGCCTCCACCACATCGACAAAACCTTCCATTGCCCGCACAAAGTCCATACCGCCCCCAGTATTTCACCTGCTGCAATAACGTAAGGCATCGCTGTTATGACCTCACGCACTATGTCATGACGCTGGCGTAACCTTTAAGCGCGGCGGTTCAGTACGATAGGCAATCCGGAACCGCGCGCCCACCTTGCGACTATGGTTATGCCCGGGACTGGCTACGCGCCTTGCGTGCTTCATGGCTTAAACATTCGCAGTAAGCCGCAAGCCCGAAGAGCACCGCCGAGATCACACTGTAGATACCCACCGCTACCCAATAGCTGGCATAAGGAATGCCGAAATCGACCCACTTACTGATATCGACCAGCGGCCGCAGCCAGATATAAACAGGCGCAAACCACGGCAGAAAGGTCAGTCCGATGATTGCAAATAAAGCTGTCATTTTGGTTGTATTGGACATTTTGGTCTCCGCTTGTTGTGCGCTTATGAAACCAGATCCCACCATAATTGCAATCTTTGGTGTTATTAACCATTAATGGTGCGTATTGCGTGTTATAAAACACCTAATGAAATTACACACACTCCCATAACCCAGGGTGGCAAGCGGCCCGTTCTGGCCGTCACCGCCATAAAAAAGCCTGCCGCCTGGCAGGCTTTTTAAGACCGCATGGATCTGAGCTTCAGTCTGGTGCGCCCAGTACAAAGACCAGCCCGACTGGCGTGATCGAGCAGGGGCATGGCGATAGCCAAAAAGGCAATATGCCTGTTTGTGCCTGACGTAGCTCGGTTCTGCTAGCCTGAATGACCGATAAGTCTGTCACTAATTACATTCCTGTCTTTTATACCGGTCATTTGTTGAATTCGGCGGTAGGATGTGTTATTGCCTTTTGTGGCGGTCGTGAATGACTTTTGTGACCGGTATAAAAGGCATTAAAATGGTAGTGAGAACATACTCCCGGCCAACGCAGGAGGCGCTTGCCCTGATGGGCGGGCAGATCCGCCTTGCCCGTAAGCAGCGCAAGATGACAGTGGCGGATCTTGCGGCCCGCATCGGCATTGCCCGCAGTACGTTGCAGCTTATCGAGCAGGGCAGCCCGAAGGCGGAGATCGGTCTGGTGTTCGAGGCCGCCCATCTTGTCGGTGTCCCACTTTTCGTGGCTGAACCCTCAGCTCTGGCTACCCAGATCGCCCGTGTCGAGGATAAGCTGGCTCTCCTGCCGCAATCGATCCGCCGCCCGCGGACGGAGGTGAAGGATGATTTCTGAGCGCCAGTCGGGTAGCCGCAAAACCGCTCGCCCACTATCCCCTCCGGGCGAAGCATATGTCTGGATCTGGTTGCCAGCGCGTCACGAGCCGGTTGTGGCCGGCCGGCTTGTGCGTGATGGTGACATTCATGTGTTTAATTATGGCCGCTCCTATCTGGAACGGGCGGATGCCATTCCGATCTATCTGCCGGAGCTGCCGCTGAAGCGCGGTGCGCTTGTGCCGCAAGCTCCGCTCGACATGGCGGGGGCCTTACGTGACGGCGCGCCCGATGCCTGGGGGCGGCGGGTTATCATCAACAGGCTGACGGGGTTGAAGGGAGCTGGCGCGCACAATGTCGAATTCGACGAACTGACCTATCTTTTGAATTCCGGCTCTGACCGCATCGGCGCGCTGGACTTCCAGTCTTCGCCAGATCGCTATCAGCCGCGCGAGGCTGAGAATGCCACACTGGAAGATCTGCTGGAGGCGGCCGAGCGGGTGGATCGAGGGGAACCTATTCCTCCGGCACTCGATAAGGCTTTGTTTCATGGCAGTTCGATCGGCGGTGCACGCCCGAAGGCTTTGATCGAGGATGGCGCGGACAAGTTCATCGCCAAATTTTCTGCGACCAACGATACCTATGCCATCGTCAAGGCTGAGTATGTGGCCATGCGTCTGGCGCGGGTGGCTGCCGGCCTCGCTGTCGCCCCGGTCAGGCTCGCCAAGGCCAACGGTAAGGATGTTCTACTGGTTCAGCGTTTCGATCGCCAACGCACGGACCTGGGATGGACACGGCGCGCCATGGTGTCGGCGCTAACCATGTTCGGCTTGTCCGAAATGCAGGCGCGTTATGCGAGTTATTGCGACCTTGCTGATATTATTCGCGCTCGCTTTACCGAGCCGAGGGAAACCTTGCGCGAACTGTTCGGGCGGATGGTGTTCAACGTGCTGTCGGGCAATACCGATGACCACGCCCGTAACCACGCAGCCTTCTGGGATG
>JBAVPS010000304.1:0-3445 GCA_049693315.1 Rhizomicrobium sp.
CTGGCACAGCGTTCAGCCGAGGCGGCCAAGCAAATCAAGACGCTGATCAATGCCAGCGAGACCCAGGTCGAATCCGGCGTCAAACTGGTTGAAGAAAGCGGCGGTGCCTTGGGCAAGATTGTCGAGGATATCGCAGCGATCAGCGGCCTGATGGGCGAACTGGCCTCGTCGCAGCGCGAACAGGCCAATGCACTTGGCGAGATCGACAGTGCCGTCAGTCAGATGGACCAGTCGACCCAGCAGAACGCTGCTATGGCCGAAGAAAGCAATGCCGCCGCCGAAGCTCTGGCCGGATATGCCCGCCAGATGGCCGATCTGGTGTCCCGCTTCCAGATTGGTCACCGGGCTGCCGGTCGCCAAATGGCGGCTTAAAGCTTAAGACTTCCGCCAGCGAACAGGTTTCAGTTCGCTGACAATGACGGCAATGACGATCAGGCCTGCCCCGACGAAAGACAGTGGGGGCAGGCGATCGCCGCCCAGGCGGCCAACGATGCCGCCCCATACTGGCTCCCCGGCATAGATCAAGGTAGCCCGCGTTGGGCTGATGGTTTTCTGGGCCCAGTTCATCGCCAGCTGGATGCCGGATGTGGCAAGCCCCAGCCCCACCGCAGCCGCCAGCCAGATCCATGAAAAGGCGGGCAGGGCTTCGCCGGTGACCGGCATCAGCAACAGCGACAGCACGCCACAGACCCACAGCTCGATAATCGTCACGCGGCGGCTGTCGACGGTCGGTGCGAAATAGCTGATCAGCACAATCTGGGCCGAAAAGGCGATGGTCGACAGCAGGGTGACGAATTCACCCATGCTGAAGGTCATCCCCTGTGCCTTTGCCCCGGTCAGCAGCATCAGGCCGGCAAAAGCGGTAATGATTCCGATACAGCGCATCTGGTTGGGAAAGCGCTTGAACAGCAGCCACTGCAGCATCGGCACAAACGGCACAAACAGCGCGGTGATAAAGGCTGACTGGCTGCTGGTGACGGTTTTAAGCCCGAGGGTTTGAAAGAAATAGCCCAGCAGAATGATGACGCCGATGCCAAAGCCGACAGCAATCTCCTGTCTGGTCGTGTTGACCAGCGAGCGGCGGAACAGGAACAGCGATGCCACCCCGGCGGTGATAAAGCGCACACCGACAAAGAAGCTCGGCCCGCAATAGAGCATTGCGGTGTGCACAATCAGATAGGTGGTACCCCAGAGAACTGTGATACCAATAAGGACGATTTCCTGGCGGGAGAGGCGCGGCATTGCTAATCTTACATCCGAAACACGATTGTTCTTAGCATATGAGCAATATACTGCGCAACTCAGACCCTAAAACCGGCGCCCCACAAGACGTTTTGGCCTTTGTCAGCGCCAATTTGCGCCGAATCCGGGCACAAACCGGCATGAGCCAGACCGCACTGGCCGAGGCTTCGGGGATCAGCCGCCGCATGATTGTCGGGTTAGAAGCTGGCAGTGCCAACATAAGCCTGGCCAGTCTGGATAAGCTGGCGCTGGCCCTGGGGGTGGATTTCGTCGATATCGTCAGCGACCCGGCCCGCCACCGCCAGCGGATCGAGGCGTTGGCCTGGCGGGGCTCGTCGGCGGACAGTCAGGCGGTGCTGCTGGGGGCGGCCCCGGCGCACAGCGAGGTTCAGCTCTGGATGATGTCGCTCGGGGTGGGCGACAGCTATACCGCCGAACCCGATCCGCAGGGCTGGCACGAGATGATCTTTGTCATCGAAGGCACTTTGCGGTTGGAACTGTCAGGCGTGGTGCGGATGGTGGCGGCGAATGATTTTGCCATCTACAGCAGCGCCCAATCCTACAGTTACGGCAATGCCGGTGACTGCATCGTGCGCTTCATCCGCAATGTGATCAGCTGAGCGCACGGCACGAAAAAAACGCTGTGACAGGCGCGTAGCACGGCTACCAGCCCAGTTGCAGGGATATCTGCACCATGCGGCCACTGCCATAATAGCAGACGGTGGACGATGTGCAGGACGCGACATAGCGCTTATCGCCAATGTTGTTGGCATTGACGGCCAATTGCAGCTTGCGCGTTCCGGCCACCGCCAGCCCGAGTTTGGTCAGGTCATAGCGCAGTGCGCCATCCCACAAGGCATAGGACGGCACATCCAGTGTGTTGGCGGTGTCGCCAAAGCTGCGCCCGACATAGCGCGAACCGCCCGCCAGACTTAAGCCGTTAAACCAGCCCGGACCAAAGCTGTAGTCGAGCCAGATCGAGCTGAGCCACTGGGGAACGCGGATCATGTCGTGCCCTTGCGTTCCGTCGGTCGCTTTGGTGATGGCCGAATCCATATGGGTCAGCGCCCCGATGATGCTGAAGCCCTGAACCGGGGTTATGCGCCCTTCCAGTTCGATACCGCGCACACGCATCTCGCCGGTTTCGACATAGCAGCTGCCTGCGCCCGAGCCACAATCGTGGCTATCGTCCGGGTCTGTGGTTGCGATGTGCTGTTGCTTCAGTTCATAGGCCGAAACCGTAATCATGCCATCAATCGTCTTGGGCTGATATTTAAAGCCGACCTCAAACTGTTGTCCGGTGACCGGCGAAAACGCTTTGCCATTATAATTATCGGTTGCGGTATAGCTTGCCGGTTCGAACGAGTTGGCAAAACTGGCATAGGGGGAAAGCCCCGAATCGAACAGATAGAGCAGCCCGGCGCGTTCGGTGAAGGCGCTGCTTTCGACTTTGGTCAATGTGCCATCCAGCCGGTCGGTAGTTTTATTGAGGAACCAGTCCTGTCGCCCGCTGATCAAAAGCCGCCAATGGCCATAGGCAATCTGATCCTGCGCATACAGACCGCTCTGGTTCTGCGTACCGGTCTCGGACAGTGTGGGCTTCAGTGTCGGGGCGAAGTCATAATCATGATAGACCGGGTTAAACACATCTATGGCGATGGATGTGGCGGATAGGGTTGACTGTTGCCGTGCCCGATCCCATTGCGAACGCATTTCGTCAAAACCGAACAGCACGCTATGCTCCAGCGCACCGGTGGAAAACTGACCCGCCAGCCGGGTATCGGCAGTCAGGGTTTCGGCGCCACCAACCCCTGCCACGGCCCGGCGCGGTAAAATCCGGTCGTTGGTGAGGGTGTCCTTGTTGGCCTGTGTGGTGCGATAATCATTGTCGACATGGGCGTAGCGGGCGCTTTGACTTAAGCTCCAGTGCGCGTTGAAGCGGTGTTCCAGAACCCAGCTTAATGTCGCCTCGCTGCGGTCAAATTTGTTCCAGCTCGGTTCGCCCAGAAAGGTGTGATTGTCGATATAGCCGTAGATGGTCTTTTCCACCGTGCCAAGATACGGCAGCATCTGAAAATCCGCACCGCCATCATCACGCTGATAATAGGCCATCAGTGTCAGATCGGTGTCGCTGCCCAATGCCAATTTTACGCTGGGTGCAGCGAACCAATGCTCCTGACTGGTATGTTTGATTGAGCTTGGT
>JBAVPS010000305.1:0-4079 GCA_049693315.1 Rhizomicrobium sp.
GGGGAATACGAGCATGGCTTTGCCATCGAGCTGATGCGCAAGGATCTGGCGATTTGCTTTGCGGAGGCGCGCAAAAATGGAGCCGCGTTACCCGTAACGGCGTTGGTTGACGAGTATTATGCCGAGGTCGAGGCAATGGGCGGAAGGCGATGGGACACTTCCGCTTTGTTGGCGCGACTGGAGCGTCTGCATAACGGGCCGCAAGGCGGCCAGTAGCCAAATGCAGACGTTAATAGATGAGCGTGGCAAGCAATGAGGAATAACCAATATGGATATGAAACGTCCCTACCATCACGGCGATCTGCGTAACGCGCTTTTAATCGCAGCACGCACGATCCTCGAAGAAGAATCGCTGGCCTCGCTGTCACTGCGGGCCGTGGCGCGGCGTGCCGGTGTCAGTCATGCCGCCCCCTATCGCCATTTTCCCAGTCACGAGGCGCTGCTGTCCGAGCTTGCCATCGAGGGATTTGCCGAGCTTAAAAGTGAACTGGCCGTCGCTGCGGCGGCGCCGGGCGTCACCTCGGACCGTATTGCCATGATCGGCGGGGCCTATATGCGTTTTGTTGCCCGCCGTCCGGCACTGTCACGGCTGATGTTTGGCCCGCAGCTGCCCAACCGTGATGCGTTCCCGCGTCTGGGCGAGGCTGCCGATGCTATTGGTACCGAGATCGGATCGGCGCTCGATGATTCCGCGCTTGGGCTGGCGGTGTGGGCCGCGGTGCACGGCTTGGCTATGCTGATTCTGGAAAACGTTATTGATCTGGGCCAGCGCCGTTCCGGCCTCGACGTATTGCCGTCGCGGGCTGAAATTCTGCTGCGCAGTCTGTTTTCACTGAAGCCGGAATAAGCGCCACAAAACCCCACGGCCTGCCAGTAATAAAGATCAGGCAAATTCGCATACGGTTTGCGGGTTTCGCCTGATCTTTTGCTTTTGGCCCATCGGGTTACGGCGTTAGCAGACGGGCGCTGCGCCGGACGCTGTCGAGCGTAATCTCGGTTTTCCACACCACCCAGCCGGTGGTGGCGTGGGTGCTATCCTGGCTTTCCTGATCGCTGTCTTCGGTGGGTCCGCCAGCGACATGGTCGGTGGTCGGCATGATCGGGCGGCCGGGCAGATCAACATCACCCCGGATCAGATCGTCGGTTTTGCCGGATTTAAGTTTCCAGCCACCGCCATCGACATGGACCAGTCGCTCGGGCGCGAAGGCAAGGGTGATCAGAAACAGTTTCATGGTGCCGATGGCGGCAAGCTCTGCCTGCCCCATGGCGGCGGATTCGCTTTGCCCGAAACCGTGGCCATAAGCCATCCAACGGTCATCACCTTCCCACAGGGTCTCGAAGGCCGTCTTGTCCATCGGCACCAGAAGGCCATGGCCGAAATCGACTTTATTGGGTTTGCCCTTGATCAGTTTAGGCCGTCCTGCGGCGATAACCCGGCCAAAAGTGTTGCTGGCTAAAGCGGGGTTCGCCGCCAGCCCGCTGGCCATAAGCCCCCCTAAGCCCAAAAGAATAGTGCGCCGGTTGGTCATTTTTTTCCTCCCCCCTTTACGCCAATAATGGCGGAATTCAGGGATTTTGTGCCCGCCAGCAGCTTTGTGCAACTGTAGGATTGTTCATTAACTTGTGCACGCAGCGGGTATCGCGACAAAATTATGCAGCTGAAATACCACTTGGGCTATGGTCCCACATTGCGGAAATGGCTATAAATAGTCTTTTGCGGCACAGGTAAGGGGCGGCTTTACCTGCCAACCGGGGGCGTCATAGCGTGCGGCTTACTCTGCATACAGATTATTCTCTGCGCCTGCTGATGCTGCTGGCGATCGAGCCGGAAGGGCTGCACACCATTGCAACGGTGGCGGCACGCTATGGGATTTCGCGCAATCACATGATGAAGGTGGCGCAGACCCTGATCCAGGCGGGCTATGTCGAAAGCGTGCGCGGGCGCCGTGGCGGTTTCAAGCTGTCTAAAAGCCCGGCCGAGATTGTGATTGGTCAGGTCGTGCGCCAGACCGAGGATGATCTTTGCCTGACCGGCTGCTTCGATCGTGAGCGCAAGGATTGCTGCATCATGATTCCGGCCTGCGGTGTGCGTAAGCCGCTGCAAAAGGCGCTGTCGGCGTTTTTCGATGTGCTCGACCAATATACGCTGGCCGATTTGCTTGACCATCCGGGCCGCGTCAGCCGTATGCGCCATATTCTGTCAGCGGTGCAAGCGCCGCTTTGAAGCGGCGCTAAGCCTTTGGGGCTAATGCTCCTGATCCTTATCAATCTTGAGCGGACGGCGTTTGGGCGGCGGGAAGAACGGCGTGTCGATCCGCGCCAGACGGATCAGTTCGCGCATCGCCAGTTGGGCCTTGTCGGCATCTTTGTCGGCAATGGCATCATAGACATGGGCGTGATCGGGCACCGGGTCGCGGCGTAAGGGGTGCTCGCGCTGCTTATAAATATTGGTCGAGGTGATGGCCGCCGTGAACCCTTCCACCAGCGAGGTGATGAAGGGGTTGTCGGACGCCTGCAGCAAGGTGGCGTGGAAATCCACGTCGGCCTGACGCCCGGCCTCCGTCATCAGGGTGTGGCGCTCCATCCGATCGATAGCCGTTGCCATGGTGCGCAGCTGGCCATCGGTGCGGCGAATGGCGGCAAAGGCCGCGGCGGTCGGCTCGACCACATCGCGCAGCTCAAACAGGCTGTTCAGGGCGGTGATATCCGGCCCGGCCTCAAACATCCAGGCCAGCACATCCGGGTCCAGAATGTGCCATTTGCCCTTGGCATTGACCTTGGTGCCGATCTTCGGCTTGGAGGAAACCAGCCCCTTGGCCGCCAGAATGCGAATCGCCTCGCGATAGGCGGTGCGGGAAACCGATAACTGTTCGCTGGAAGCAATTTCGCCCGACAGGATGTCGCCGGGGCGGTATTTTCCCGAAACGATTTCCACCCCGAGATCATGAGCAATTGTGCCGTGCAACCGCAGGGCTTTATTGGTGTTGTGCACGATGACGCGAAATTGGTCCATAAGATTTTCTCTTATTCCACAGGCTGCGCTGAAACTTTTCTGCTCTGCCGATTTCAAGAATCTACACGCATAGTTCCTATAAAACAGCTCCCAGAATTTATATCTCGCATTTATACCGCTGAGAATGGGAGCGGGCACAGTATAGCAGTATTGTATGAGTTATGTGCAATGATTTTTGATATACACGTATAGCGATTGTCGCGGACGGGGCTGGCAGCCAGAATTCCATAAAAAAACATGACGCAAAGGGGTGCTCTGCGTCATGCCGGTTTATACCACATCTCTCAGGGGGCTGGCCCCCAAGTGGGTTAATGCCCGGTCCTTATACGTGCCGGATGTGGCGGGCAGGGTTTCAATCGCCGACGCGTCATATCAGGCTACACGCTGTAAAAAAGCGGGAAGGATTTTTTGGATTATCCTTCCCGAATTTTTTCAGGTCAGTTTGTTTCGAACCGGAAGCCAACCGTGAAGCTCCGGGTCAGCAGTGTGGTACCGAAATCGGTGGTATTCTTGTCACCATAGCCATTGTTGGAATAATACTGTTTCTGCTTGCCATTCAGCAGGTTAACGGCATCAGCGGTAAACATCACACCGTCCAGCAATTTATAGCTGGCAGAATAATCTAGGCTGGACTCCCCACGACGCCAGACGCCCAGCGGGTTACCGAAGGATGCAGCCTCATCCGCGTTATGCCAGTGACTACGCCAGACATAGGAGAGGCGGCTGCCGAAGTTGCCGTGCTCGTAGATCAGTGTCGAGTTATAGGAGACCGACGAGATACCATAGAACGACTGCTTGATCTCTGAGGTCACTTCACCAAGATCATTGGTCTGCGGCACATTCTGCGACGAGCCGAGGAACGTCATGCTGCCCTGGAAGCCAAGGCCATCAAAGTACCATGGCAGGTAATCCGGGAAATACACCGTGCCAATTTCAACACCCTTCAGGTAGCCTTTGGAGGAGTTCATCGGCTTGGTGATGATGAAGTTATTAGTATTGTACTCGTTATATATATCATCCCCGGCAAGATTGATGGATTGCCGCTGCGATACGACCAGACCTGTAA
>JBAVPS010000306.1:0-21356 GCA_049693315.1 Rhizomicrobium sp.
GCCCTGCGTCAGGCCGTGGTAAACCTGTCATCGGTCCCGGCACCGGCAGGCGAGATGAGTGTGGTGCTTGGCCCCGGTTGGCCCGGCATCTTGCTGCACGAAGCCGTCGGCCACGGGCTGGAAGGCGATTTCAACCGCAAGGGCACCAGCGTCTTTTCCGGCCAGATCGGTCAGCGCGTTGCCGCCCCCGGCGTGACCGTGGTGGATGACGGCACCATTGCCGACCGTCGTGGCTCGCTCAATTTTGACGATGAAGGCACGCCGACATCCCGCACCGTGCTGATCGAAGACGGTATTCTGAAGGGCTATATCCATGACCGCCAGAACGCCCGGCTGATGGGGCACCAAGCCACCGGCAACGGGCGGCGGGAAGCCTTCTCCTCGATGGTGATGCCGCGCATGACCAACACCTTCATGCTGGGCGGCGACAAAGACCCGGCGGAAATTCTCAGCAGTGTCAAGGACGGCATCTATGCGGTGAATTTCGGCGGCGGTCAGGTCGATATTACGTCGGGCAAGTTCGTCTTCTCCTGCACCGAAGCCTATCGCATTGAAAACGGCAAGCTGGCACAGCCGATCAAGGGCGCCACCCTGATCGGCAACGGCCCCGACGCCCTTACCCGCATTTCTGCCATCGGCAATGATCTGGCGCTCGACAAGGGCGTCGGCACCTGTGGCAAGAACGGTCAGTCGGTGCCGGTCGGCGTCGGCCTGCCCACCATCCGGCTTGATGGCCTGACGGTTGGCGGGACTGCAGCATCATGAAGGTCTGCAAGATTCTGACGCCGGATGAATGGAACGACATTCAGGGCCAGGTGCATTTTCAGGGTACGACGCTGGATCAGGCCGACGGCTTCATTCATTTGAGCACGCCCGAACAGGTGGCGGACACCCTGCAGCGCTTTTATGCCGATACGCCCGCCGTCATCGTGCTGACCATCGACAGCGACCTTCTGGGTGACGGGCTGAAACTGGAAGAAGCCCACGGCCAGCGCTTTCCGCATTTTTACGGGGCGCTGCCGCTTTCTGCCGTGATCCGGGCCGAGGAACGCCAGCGTGGCACCGGCTGGCAGCCATAAGCCAGCCAGATTGCCCGAAGTCCTGCTGGCCTAATTATCGTTGGCCTAATTATCGTTGGCCTAATTATCTTTCAGGCCCTGGATGCGCACATAAACCAGCGCGAAAGTGCTGCCCTTGCCATCTTTTGCCGGCTTGATTGTCACAATGTGCTGGTCACGCTTGGTGCCGGATTTAAGCACAATACCATCGGAATGATCGCCACGGCAGTCGAGCTGGCCCCCCCCCGTGCGCCGGTCATTGTCGTCGTCATCATCCGCCCCGGCACCGAACTGGCTGTCTGCCGAGCAATCATAAACCGGACCATATTGGCCAAGGGACTGACGATAAAACGCCGCCACATTTTGCGCCGTATCTGCTGACGCAAAATTGGCCACCACCACCTTCATGCCAGCCTTGCCGAACATCGCCGAAATATGGGCGTCATCATTATCGTCGTCGTCATTATCGTTTTGCCGGGCCGTGGCACCGGTATAGACCGGCAGGCCGATATCCGCGACATCAGCCGTGTTACTGACGTTAAAATGCATGTTGGGCAGAATGGACCGCACCGTGGAGAACAGGCTGTAGCCCACCAGTACAGACAGACAGACGAACAGGAAAATACCCAGCAGCGCCAGCAAAAGCGATCGTGCAATGGGGCGTTGCGGCTGATACGGCGATGACGGCATGGGAAACCTTTAAAGCTTGCGAACAGAAGGCGACGATAGCACCGTCTGCGCGAGCCTTCACTATTTTCCCTTGAACCTAATTATGCATGCCTTGCCATGCAGCAGACGCATGGCCCCAGACGAGCGGTGGGGGCGTTTTCAGCCCAAATGCTGCCACAGGATCATCGCGCCCAGCCCGGTCAGCGCGACACCGGCAGCGATTTCGGCAAAACGGCCGAATTTGGCCCCGATCAGACGACCGATCATCATGCCGCCGGACGACATCAGAAAGGTCGTCAGACCGATGGTGCAGGCAATGACGATAATGTTGACCTGCAGCAGCGCCAGCGAAACGCCCACCGCCATGGAATCAAGGCTGGTGCCGACCGCAGTGACCAGCAGAACCGGCAACGAACTGCCTTTGGCAGACTTTTCCGGTCCGCCAGCCACCGCCTCGTAAATCATGTGCAGACCGACGCCAGCCAGCAATGCAAAGGCAATCCAGTGGTCAATCGCGCTGACAAAGGCGCTGGCCGCGACCCCGGCGGCCCAGCCAATCAGCGGTGTTACCGCCTCGACCAGCCCGAAAACCGCCCCGGTGCGCAAGGCTTCCTGCAGCCGTGGCCGCCCCAGTGCTGCGCCACGCCCCACGGAAACCGCAAAGGCATCGACCGACAAACTGAGCGCCAGAACCGTGATGGTAAGGGGAGACATCATCGCCAGACTCAAAATGCGGACAAACCGACCGGGTGCACCACCCCCTTGTCCGGGCAAGGGCATGCACCACGGTCTGGCCGGGCCTTTCGGCTGATCGCGCCATATGCCGTAAGGCATAAGGATGTTGACGCGACCCCGCATTTCGTAAAATGCGGTGGCTACTCCCCGATAGCGTGGTTTTTAAACGGGCGGCAGGGGGGCTGTCAAACCCACACTGCCGCCTTGGGTAATTTAGACGTTTGGGGTAATGGGATGGTTAAAGAAAATCATACTCTTTGAACATACAGCTCGGACAGTGCTTCCAGGCGCCGTGGAATTTCTCCAGCAGCATCTCGGCCCGGGTCTGACCACGCTCGACCATCTCGAACAGAGGATCAAGGAAGGTATCTTCCGTATTGCCCTGCGGGCCGACCACGGCACGGCGGCGCAAACCACCAGCCGAAATCTCCAGCATCTGCTGGGCGAGATTGTGCAAAGTGCCGCCCCGGAACGGCGTCTTGAAACCAAGACGCGGCACGGCATCGCGCATGGCCTGACGTTCATCCGCCGTCCAGTCCTTGACCAGATCCCAGGCGGCATCAAGCGCCGCCTGATCATAGTAAATACCGGTCCACAGCGCGGGCAGGCGGCACACCGTGCGCCAGGAACCACCATCAGCACCACGCATTTCGAGGAACTTCTTTAAACGCACCTCGGGGAAGATGGTGGTGAGATGATCGGCCCAGTCGGCCATCGACGGCACAATGTCCTTCACCTCGGGGATCTTGTGATCAAGGAAATCGCGGAAGCTCTTGCCGGAAACGTCGATATATTTGCCATCGCGATAGACGAAATACATCGGCACATCGAGCACGTAATCGACGTAACGCTCGAAGCCAAAACCATCCTCGAATGCAAAGGGCAGCATCCCGGCGCGTTCATTATCAACATCGGTCCAGATATGGGCGCGATAGGATAAGAAGCCGCTGTCTTTACCTTCGCGGAAGGGCGAATTGGCAAACAGGGCGGTGGCCACCGGCTGCAAAGCCAGACCAACGCGGAACTTCTTCACCATGTCGGCTTCAGAGGAAAAATCGAGATTGACCTGAATGGTGCAGGTGCGCTGCATCATTTCGTGGCCATAACCGCCGACCTTGGGCATGTAATCGCGCATGATGCGATAGCGGCCCTTGGGCATCCACGGCATCTGGTCGAGCCGCCAGTCCGGCGCATAGCCCAGACCGATCGCGCCAATGCCGATCTTCTCGGCAACCTCTTTGACCTGCTTTTGATGGGTATGCACTTCCTTGCAGGTCTCGTGCACGCTTTTAAGCGGCGCGCCGGACAGCTCAAACTGCCCGCCCGGTTCCAGACTGAGCGAGGCACCATTCTGCGTCAGGCCGATAATATTTTCGCCTTCCAGCACCGGCTCCCAGCCATAGGCCCGCATACCTTCCAGCAGCACCCGGATACCCGGCGTGCCTTCATATTCCAGCGGCAGATAGGTCTTGCGGTCGTAGACGAATTTCTCGTGCTCGGTACCGATGCGGAAATCTTCCGGCGCACGGCTGCCCGCCGCGAGATAGCGCACCAGATCGTCACGGGATTCGATCAGACCACCGGCGGATTGGGGTATGGACATAAGACCTCCAGACAGGAACAAACGCCGGTCGCGCCGGGCCGGGCATCGCCCTCAATAGCATTTTCGCACCACCACCAAGAGAAAAAATCTACTTTTCTCTTCTGGCCGTGGACCATACCCACAAAGAGTATGTGTATATTCGACTAAATTACTTTGTCCTATGTAGGGATGGAACTGTCCCTTAACAAGTCACCAATCGCCCAAGACCGACTGCCAGACCGCAAGGGCTGCCAGGCCAGCCGTGTCGGCACGCAAAATACGGGGTCCCAATGTCACCGGCGTGACGAAGGGCAAGGTCCGAAGCGCCGCCCGTTCCGCCGGGTCAAACCCGCCTTCGGGGCCGATAAACACCGCCCAGCGGCGGGGAGCACCAGCAGCCTTGGCCAGCGCCTCAGCAATCGGCGCGGCATCGCCACCTTCGTCACAAAATAAAATTTGTCGATCTGTCGGCCACTGCGCCAGCAGCTTGTCGAAATCCACCGCCTCGCGCACCTCTGGCACCGAAACACGGCCGGATTGTTCGGCCGCCTCGATCGCGTTGGCCGTCATCCGCTCGACATTGATGCGGCTGACAATGGTGCGCCGGGTCATCATCGGTTGCAGAACCGCAACGCCCAGCTCGGCGGCTTTCTGGGTCAGATAATCCGCCGGGGTTTTCTTGATCGGTGCAAACACCAGCCACAGATCGGGAACGCCGGATTGCGCTAAAGTCTGTTGCACGGGATCAAGCGTACAACCACGTTTTGTGATGGCGCGGATTTCCGCCAGCCATTCGCCATCGCGGCCATTGAACAGACTGACCCGGTCGCCAACCACCGCCCGGAGCACGTGCAGAAGATAATGCGTCTGGGCGTCGGACAGAGTAACCTCAGTCCCGCCCATCAGATCCGATTCGACATAAAGGCGGGTTTTCCCGCCCGGTTCCGTCAGTTCCTTGGCCATATCCACACTATGGAAACAATGTCCGACCTCCCGCAAGCCCCAATTACCCCGACCATTCCGGCAGACGCTGTCAGCCACAGCTGGGTCGAACGTATGCCTGGACCGTGGCAGCCCTATTTACGGCTGATGCGGCTGGACCGGCCGATTGGCACCTGGCTGTTGTTCTGGCCCTGTGTCTTCGGTCTGGCCCTGGGGGCCGCCGCCCAAAGCCGCCCCTTTGGCGAGCTTAAGGATATCTGGTATCTGCTGCTGATGGCGGCCGGTGCCATCGTCATGCGCGGGGCCGGTTGCGCCTATAACGATATTGTCGATCGCGATATTGATGGTGCGGTGGCCCGCACCGCAGCCCGGCCGATTCCCTCGGGCGCGGTCAGCGTCAAAAAGGCGTTGGCGTTTGTCGGTCTGCTGTGCCTGATCGGTCTTGCCATTCTTCTGCAATTCAACCGCACTGCGATTCACCTTGGCATCGGGTCGCTGGTGCTGGTGGCAGCCTATCCTTTCATGAAGCGCATCACCTGGTGGCCACAGGCCTGGCTCGGGCTGACCTTCAACTGGGGCGCACTGCTCGGCTTTGCAGCAGTAACCGAACAAATCGACGCCGCCGCGCTTTATCTCTATGCCGGGCTGTTCTTCTGGACGCTGGGCTATGACACCATCTACGCCCATCAGGACAAGGAATATGACGCCCTGATTGGTGTCAGATCCACCGCCCGTCGACTGGGGGCTGCCAGCCCGCAGTGGATTTTGGGCTTTTATGCCTGCGCTTTCACGCTGATCCTGGCGGCAGGCTTTACCGAGCATATCGGCTGGCCCTTCATTGGCGTGATGCTGGCTGCAGGTGGCCATCTGTTATGGCAACAGCGTCGGCTCGACATTGACAATCCCGCGCTTTGCCTGAAGCTGTTCCGGACCAACCGAGATACTGGAGCGCTGATCGCCATAGCCCTGGCGCTATCGACCTGGATCGGATAGCGGCAAGGATAAATGACGGTGGTGATGGATTATGCGCATTTCATTGATGAAAACACATCCATCGGCACCCCGCCGCTGGTACCGGAAATCCGTCTGCATCTGGCAACGGAAGTCATCCCACTGTGGCGCCAGATCGAAACCGAAACCGGTATAACCAATCCGCCGCCGCCTTATTGGGCCTTTGCCTGGGCCGGGGGGCAGGCACTGGCGCGCTATCTGCTTGACCATACGGACATTGTTGCCAGCAAAAGCGTGCTTGATTTCGGTGCCGGCTCCGGACTGATCGGCATTGCCACGGCCAAAGTCGGCGCGGCGAAGGTGCTGTGCGCCGATATTGACCCCTTTGCCGATGCCGCGACCGACGCCAACAGCCGCCTCAACGCCGTCAGCACCCAGACCACCGCCGAAAATGTCATCGGCCGCAGCGGCTGGCAGGTCATCGCCGTCGGCGACATGTGTTACGAGCGGCCACTGGCCGAAAGCCTGCTGCGTTGGCTGCGCGGTGAAGTCGCCAAAGGGGCCACGGTGCTGATCGGCGATCCCGGTCGCAGCTATTTTCCGAAAACCGGCGTCGAAAAACTGGCCGAGTATACTGTGCCGACACCGCGCGACTTAGAAGATCGTGACGTGCGGCAAACCGGCGTATTTCGCCTCTTGCGGGAATAAGTACACATCTCTTGACCCAAAAAGCCGCACTCTGTCCTGTTTTTGCAGTTGGCAGCGCCGTAAAACTTCGCCAGTATGCCTTTTTTTCAGGCCTGCCTCTCAGATGGGCAACCCATCCGTTCGGCAGCGCTTAAAAAGGGTGCAAAGGGGTAGAAGAGTATGGCGGGTATTATCGAGGATCCGGAAGCCGAACAACATGACCTGAAGCGGGCATTGGGGCCAATCCACCTCATCGCTTTGGGCATCGGCGCCGTGATCGGGGCTGGCATTTTTGTAATCACCGGCCATGCCGCAGCCAGTTTCGCCGGCCCTGCCGTGGTGTTTTCATTTGCCATCGCCGGGATCGGCTGCCTGTTTGCCGGATTGTGCTATGCCGAATACGCCTCGATGATCCCGGTGGCTGGCAGCGCCTACACCTACACCTACGCCACCATGGGCCGCTTCATGGCCTGGTTCATCGGCTGGAATCTGGTGCTGGAATATCTGGCGTCGGGTGCCACCGTTGCGGTTGGCTGGTCGGGTTATTTCAACGATTTTCTGCGCAGTATCGGCGTTGCCCTGCCACAGCATCTGTCGGCAGCCCCGCTTTGCGTTGCCACCGACCCGCATTGCTCGACCTATCAGCCCGGTATCAGCGCCGTGCAGGCCGCCGCCCATATCGGCTTTACCGGTAATTTCATCAATTTACCGGCGGTGTTTCTGGTGCTGGCGATGACGGTGGTGCTGATCACCGGCGTCAAGCAGTCGGCCAAATTCAACAACGCCATGGTGGCGCTTAAGCTCATCATCGTTCTGCTGGTCATTGCCGTTGGCCTGCCCCATGTCGTCGCCGCCAACCACACCCCCTTCATCCCGGCGAATACCGGGCAGTGGGGCAGCTTCGGCTGGTCGGGCGTGCTGCGCGCCACCGGCGTGATCTTCTTCGCCTATATCGGGTTTGATGCGGTTTCGGTTGCCGCACAGGAAGCCAAGAACCCGCAGCGCGACGTACCGCTCGGCATTCTCGGCTCGCTGGTGCTGTGCACCGTGCTCTATATGATCATGGCCTATGTGCTGACCGGCATCGCCAACTACAAAGACCTCGACGTGCCCCACCCGGTGGCCATGGCGGTGGAATCCCTGCCCGCCACAGCGTGGCTGGCCCCCTTCGTCAATGTCGGTGCCATTGTCGGCCTGGCATCGGTGGTGCTGGTGCTGCTGATGGGCCAGTCACGCATTTTCTACGCCATGGCACGTGACGGCATGATTCCGAAGCTGTTCGGCGAGATTCACCCCAAATACCGCACGCCGTGGAAAAGCTCGATCGTCACCAGCATTTTCTGCGCCTTTCTGGCCGGGCTGTTCCCCATCGACATCCTGGGCGAACTGGTTTCGATCGGCACGCTGCTGGCCTTTGTTATCGTCTGCCTGGGTGTGATGATTTTGCGCATCTCCAGACCCGAGCTGACCCGCCCTTTCCGCACACCGCTGGTCTGGTTTGTGGCACCGGGCGGCATTGTGACTTGCAGTGCGATGATGTACTGGCTGCCGATTGATACATGGCTACGTCTGGTGGTGTGGACCATCATCGGCGTGATCATTTATTTCGCGTACAGTCGGCGTCACGTCAAAGCCCCGCGCTGGTCGCTCAAAGAAGATGCCGCCGAATAACCTCAACACTCATAGCGTGAAAAGAGCCGCGTAATGGCTAATACCGATGAAGCGGGTGATTTAACCCAGCCCGATCCTGTTGTTGCCAACGAACTCAGTCTGCACCGGGCGCTTGGCCCGGTCAGCCTGATCATGATCGGGATCGGTTCTGTCATTGGGGCCGGCATCTTCGTGGTGGCGGGTACCGCCGCCGCCCAGCATGCCGGTCCGGCGGTTCTGCTTTCCTTTGCCATTGCCGCCTTTGGCTGCCTGCTGGCAGGGCTGTGCTACGCCGAATTTGCTTCGATGATCCCGGAATCGGGCAGTTCTTACACCTATGCCTATGCCACCATGGGCCGGTTCATGGCCTGGTTCATCGGCTGGAACATGGTGCTGGAATATCTGGCATCGGGTTCGACCGTGGCGGCGGGCTGGTCGGGCTATTTCGTCAGTTTCCTAAGCCATTTTGGGCTGGTCATTCCGCCCGAATTCACCAACGCCCCCTTAGCCGGAACCGGGCTGGAGGCGTTGCACTTCACCGGTGCCATTATCAATCTGCCGGCGGTGGCGCTGATCTTCGCGCTGACGGCGTTTCTGCTCACCGGGGTCAAGGAATCCTCGCGCTTCAACGACATCATGGTGTTCATCAAGGTCGGTGTCGTGCTGCTGGTGATCTGCTTTGGGCTGGGCTATGTCCGCTCAGAGCACCTGACGCCCTTTATCCCGCCCAATACCGGCCACTGGGGCCATTTCGGGCTGTCGGGCGTGCTGGCCGCGTCAGGCATCATCTTCTTCTCGTTTGTCGGGTTCGAAGCGGTATCGGTCGCGGCACAGGAAGCCAAAAATCCGCGCCGCGACATTCCCATCGGCATTCTGGGCTCGCTGTTCATCTGCACCATTCTGTACATGCTGATGGCGCTGGTGCTGACCGGTATTTCCGACTGGCATCAGCTGGATGTCGCCAACCCGGTCTCCTATGCCATCAACAAGATTCCGGGCCTGCATTGGCTGGTGCTGCCGATCGATGTCGGCGCCATTGTCGGGCTGGCATCGGTGACTTTCGTCTCGCTCTATGGTCAGTCGCGTATTTTCTACGCCATGGCGCGTGACGGATTTCTGCCGCCGGCGTTCGCCAGGGTTCACCGGCGCTATCGCACGCCCTATTACGGCACCATCATCACCAGCGCCTTTGCCGCGCTGCTGGCCGCCATCTTCCCGCTCGACATTCTGGCCGAGCTGGTCTCGGTCGGCACGCTTCTGGCCTTCATCGCGGTCTGTGTCGGCGTCATGATCCTGCGCGTTACCGCGCCCAAGGCCCGCCGTAGCTTCCGCATCCCCTTCGTCTGGGTTATTGCCCCGCTCGGCACTTTTGTCTGCGCCGGGATGATGGTCAGCCTGTTCTTCTCCTCGCCGGACACGTTAAGCCGTCTGATCATCTGGACCGTGATCGGCGTGGCGATCTATTTCGCCTATGGCCTGCGCCATGCCGCCCCGTCCAAGTGGCAGGTCAAGAACGAGGAATGATCCGTCAAAGCATTTTCATTTGATACTTTAAGGGGGGCCCAAAGCCCCCCTTAGTTTTTAGGTCTGGGCGGTGTAAACAGGTGTCGCACACATTCGGGAGATGGGTATGAGCTACCGTTCCTTGCGGGATTTTATCACCACGCTGCAAGAGGCAGGCGAGCTGGTCCGCATAGCAGAGCCGGTCGCTACCCATCTTGAGATGACTGAAATTCAGACCCGCGTGCTGGCCAGCGGCGGCCCGGCGCTGTTATTTGAAAAACCGCTGCGCCCCGACGGCACCATCAGCCCGATCCCGGTGCTGACCAATCTGTTCGGCACGGTCAGGCGTGTGGCCATGGGGGTGACCTTTGGCGGCAAGGCGCGCGAAACCGCCGCGAGCCTGCGCGAGGTCGGTGAGATGCTGGCCGAAATGCGCCAGCCCAAACCGCCCAAGGGCTTTGGCGAAGCCATCGAAATGTGGCCGATGGCAAAGGCCGCGCTGGCAATGCGGCCCAAAACAGTGGGCCACGCCCCCTGCCAGCAGATTGTGCTTAAAGGGGACGAAATCGACCTTGACCGCTTGCCTATACAGGGGTGCTGGCCGGGCGAGCCTGCCCCGCTGATCAGCTGGCCGCTGGTGATTACCCCCGGCGACGAGAGCGAGCCGGTCAATCTTGGCGTCTATCGTATGCAGGTGCTGAACCGGAACCAGACCGTGATGCGGTGGCTGGCCCATCGCGGCGGGGCACAGGCTTTTGCCCGCTGGAAAGAAAGCCATAGCGGGCCGATGCCGGTGGCGGTGGCGCTGGGGGCCGATCCCGGCACCATTCTGGCCGCCGTAACCCCGGTGCCGGAAACCCTGTCGGAATATCAGTTTGCCGGACTGATCCGTGGGGCACGGGTGGAACTGGCTGATTGCCTGACCCAACCCTTGCAGGTGCCCGCCGAAGCCGAAATCATCCTTGAGGGCATGGTGTCGGACGAGGTGCTGGCCGAAGAAGGCCCCTATGGTGACCACACCGGTTATTACAATGCGGTGGAGCGTTTCCCGGTTTTCACCGTGACCGCCATCACCATGCGCAAGGACCCGATCTATTTAAGCACCTTCACCGGCCGCGCCCCGGACGAGCCTTCGGTGATGGGGGCGGCCTTGAACGAGATGTTCATTCCGCTGATCCAGCAGCAGTTCCCCGAGATCGTTGATTTCTGGCTGCCGCCCGAGGGCTGCAGTTATCGCATTGCCATCGTGTCGATCAAAAAAGCCTATCCCGGCCATGCCAAGCGCATCATGATGGGGGTGTGGTCGTATTTGCGCCAGTTTCTCTATACCAAATGGGTCATCGTGGTGGATGACGACATCCATGTGCGCGACTGGAAGGATGTTATGTGGGCGGTTGCCACCCGGATGGACCCGGCCCGCGACATCACCCTGATCGAGGGCACGCCGATCGACTATCTCGACTTTGCCTCGCCCGAAAGCGGCTTGGGTTCCAAGATCGGACTCGACGCCACCAACAAGATGGCACCGGAAGTCCATCGCGAATGGGGCACCAAACTCGCCATGGACCAGACGGTGATCGATACGGTGACCGAAAAATGGTCCCGCCTCGGCCTGCCCGGTGATGGCAAACCAATCTGGAAATAGTTTTCCCTTAGACACACCGCACGTCACGGTTTAAGAAACCATACGTGCATAATCTTGGGGAAGATTTCTATGTTTCGTCCATTCGGGAAAGCTGGGGCAAGTATTGCCGCCGCGCTGATCAGCATATTGTCGCCAGTCCGTGCAGAAGATACAGCCTGCCATCTTAAGCGCGTCGCCTATCTCGACATCACCCAGAATAATGCCGGACAGCCTTCGATACCTGTGGTGATCAACGGCATCAGCAAGCCTTTCTTTGTTGATACGGCGGGATACCTGACATCCGTTCAGCAAAACGCGGTCGCCGAACTGGGGCTGAAAACCGCACGCAGTAAAGAAGCGGTACTTTATCCTGCCTACGGTAAAAAATCCGAACTGACGGCCTTTCCGGACAGCTTTCAGCTTGGCGTAATTCCGATCAGCAAAATTGGTCTGGTTGTGATGCCTTCTGGCATCCATAATGACCCGAACGATGCGGGGTCCATCTCGGGTGACATTCTGCATATTTTTGACGTTGAGTTCGATTTTGCTGCGGCAAAATTTTCGCTGTTTCTGCCCAACGATTGTGGGGATCGTGTGGTGCACTGGACCCACGACACCTATGGCGTTCTGCCGTTCACGGATGCCGCCTCAACGGCAGATTCCGCCAGCTACATTTTTGAAAAAAGAGCCGAGTGGCACATTGTTGCCCCGGGAAAACTTGATGACGCCGATGTTGATGTCACCATTGATACCGGCTCAACCGTTTCCTTCATGACATTGGAGGATGCCAGATCGATCCTTCCCCCGGCACAACGCACCAAACTTGCCGACCAGAACGTTGGAAATACACTCTTTAAAAAACTCACGCTGGGCGAAATGACGGTAAACAACCCAACAATCTATGTGCAGCAGGATAAACTTGGAAATGCGCAGAGGCTGGGGAAATTAAAACCACTGCTTATTCTGGGCATGTCGGCCTTGCGCCAGTTGCACCTCTACATCAATTACAAAGACAAGAAGATCTACCTCACCCCAGCCAGCGCACACTGAAGAACGCCCGACCGCAACCATAGCGCGCCACCCCGGCAACCATCGGTGAGCAAAAAAAGCCAATCAGCCCCGCAAGCCCCCCCGACAAAACCACCCCGGCCACGTAACATTATGGCTCAATAAGGCAAGGCGTCTTGCGTTCCGGGCGGCGACGGTTCAAAAAAGCGTCATGACCAAGCTGACCCCGCAAGATTTGCTGGCCCAACTGCTCGCCGCCGCCAAAGCTGCCGGTGCCGACGGGGCTGACGCCCTTTATGCCGAAAATGTCTCGACCGGTGTCTCCTACCGCCTCGGCAAGACCGAGGAAGTGGAGCGGTCCGAAGCTGCCGATCTGGGCCTCAGGGTCTTTGTCGGGCAGAAAGTGGCCACGGTCTCGACCACCGATATGAGCCCCGATTCGCTGGCAGCCCTGCCCGAACGGGCGCTGACCATGGCCCGGCTGGCCCCGGAAGACGCCTTTGCCCACCTCGCCCCGGCCGAAATGCTGGCTAAAGAGTGGCCCGAACTCGATCTGTGCGATCTGGACGAGCCGTCAGCCGTCACCCTGATCGAGCGGGCGCGCGCCACCGAAGAAGCCGCCCTTGAGGTGGAAGGTATCACCAATTCCGAAGGCGGCAGTGCCAGCTATTCGCAAAGCCATGTTGCGCTGGCCACCAGCACCGGGTTTTACGGCAGCTATGGCAGCTCGAGCCACGGCATCAGCGTTTCGGTGCTGGCCGGTTCCGGCGACGCCATGGAGCGGGATTACGACTTTTCCAGCGCCCGCTTTGCCGCCGATCTCGACACCCCGCATAATGTCGGCCTGCGCGCGGCCCAGCGCACCATCGCCCGGCTGCAGCCCCGTAAGGTCAAATCCCAGTCGGTGCCGGTGGTGTTTTCACCACGGGCGTCGAACAGCCTGCTCGGCCATTTTCTTGGTGCCATCTCGGGCACCGCGATTGCCCGCAATGTCAGCTTCCTCAAAGACAAGATGGGCCAGCGGGTCTTTGCCCCCGGCGTGACCCTGATTGATGATCCCCATATTCGCCGCGGCTTGCGCTCGAAACCGTTCGACGGCGAAGGCGTCGCCAATGCGGTGCTGAAACCGATTGAAGACGGCATACTGACCAGCTGGATCTTAGATTGTGCCAGCGCCCGCCAGTTGGGCCTCGCCACCAATGGCCGTGCCGCCCGTGGCACCGGCGGCCCCCCCGGTCCCAGCGCCACCAATTTCTATATGCAGGCCGGTGCCGTATCGGCCCGCAAGCTGATCGCCGATATTGATCAGGGGCTTTATGTCGTCGAATTAATGGGCATGGGTGTTAACCCCGTGACCGGCGATTACAGCCGCGGCGCAGCCGGTTTCTGGATTGAAAAGGGCGTCATCAGCTATCCGGTTTCGGAAGTGACCATCGCCGGAAACCTGATTGATATGTATGCCAGCCTGACGCCGGCCTCGGATCTCGCCTTCCTGTACGGGATTGATGCGCCGACTGTCCGCATTGAGGAGATGACCGTTGCCGGTGCATAAAGAAGATGCCGCCCTTTTAGAAGACGTCGTCCGCGGCGCCGGGGTAATCGCCCGGAAATTCTTTTCCGGTGAAAACGCCTTCAAGATGAAGAGCGACGGCACCCCGGTGAGCGAAGCCGATCTGGCCGTCAACGCCTATCTCAAAGAACATTTGCGCGCAGCGCGGCCCGATTACGGCTGGCTGTCGGAAGAAAACGACGACGATCAGGCCCGGCTTTCGGCCAAGAAGCTGTTCGTCATCGACCCGATCGACGGCACCCAGGCGATCATCGACGGCAAACCCCATTTCACCATCTGCGTGGCCATTGTCGAAGACCATCAGCCGGTGGTCGCAGCTGTGTATAACCCGCTGCTGGATGAATATTACGCCGCCGAAGCCGGGACGGGTGCCCGCCTTAACGGCCAGCCCATCCATGTCAGCACGCGTCAGGAACTGGCGGGCTGCAAGATGCTGGTCCGCAGCAAGCTGACGGGCCGCCCGGTGTGGAATTTTGATCCCTGGCCCGCCATGGCGGAAGAAGACCGCGGCTCGGCAGCCTATCGGCTGGTGCTGGTGGCGGCGGGAACCTTTGACGCCACCATCAGCCTGACCTCGAAATGCGACTGGGATCTGGCCGCCGCCCACCTGATCGTGCGCGAAGCGGGTGGACGCGTGGTCAACCATCGCGGCGAAGAACCAAGCTATAATCACCCCTCGGTCATCATTCTTTCAGCGATTGCGGGCAATGATGCCCTGACAAGGGCGATTATTTCCCGCACCTCGAAGGTGGAACCCGGACTGGCAGGCGAAAATCTATGAGCGAAGTCGAGCCTAAACAACTCCTGCATCTGGTTTTCGGCGGCGAACTGACCTCGCCGGAGACGGTAGATTTCAAGGATTTAAACAAGCTCGACATCGTCGGGATTTACCCTGACTACAAATCCGCCTATGAAGCCTGGCGCGCCAAGGCGCATGTCAGCGTAGACAATGCGCATATGCGCTACTTCGTCGTGCACATTCACAAACTGATGGAACCTGACGCCCCGTAAAGGCGCACCATCGGCATTGGATAACGAGAACCGGCAGCATGTCAAAAAACGCCGCCCGCCTGAATACTGGCACCCTTGCCGTGGCCGGGCGTATCGCCCGTACCTATCTGTCGCGGCAGAAGGGCACCGTTGCACTGGCGGTCGGGGCGATGATCGTCACCGCCGGCAGCACCACGCTGCTGGCCAAATTGCTCGGACCGGTGGCCAACCAGCTGGGCATGTATTGTCAGGGCCATGGCGCGACAGCGGGGCTGCCTGCGGGCCAGCCCCTGTGGCAGTTGCCGCTGGCCGCGCTGGGCACATTGTGGCTCAGGGCCGGGGCCTATTACACGCAGCAATCGCGTATCGAAACGGTGGGCGAGCGCGTCGTTAACGCCGCCCAGGCCGACATGTTCCGCTCGCTGGTGCGCCGCGATCTGGCCGCGCTCAACGCCGTGCATTCAGGCAGCTTCGTTTCCAACTTTCTCTATGACGCCACCCTGATGCGCGAGGCGATCACCCGGTCGATTTCGGGCATTGCGCTACAGTTCATCACCCTGATCGGGCTGCTTGGCCTGATGGTCTATACCGACTGGCAGCTGACCGCCTTCATCGCCATTGCGGTGCCGGGCGTCGCCTGGGCGATGGAACGCATCGGCGGCTCGATCCGGCGCACCACCAAGCGCAATATGGAAGAAACCGGCTTTCTCACCACGGTGATTTCCGAAGCGCTCGACGGGCGACGCGTCATCAAGGCCTATGGGCTGGAAGAGCATGCCACCGAAAATGCCCGCGAGCGGCTTTCAACCCGCCTGACTCAGCTGATCAAGCTGGCGCGGCTCAGGGCCTCAACCGTGCCGGTGACCGACATTTTTTCCGGCATCGTAGTGGCGGCAACCTTCTATTACGCCTTTTACCGCATTGCGCATGGCACCCTGAACGCGTCCCAGTTCTTCACCTTCATGGGCGCCCTGCTCCTGGCGATGGAGCCAGTGCGTACCTTAAGCCAGTTGTGGCCGATCGCGTCGACCGGCGTGGCGGCGGCAACCCGCGTCTTTTCGATGATTGATGCCGCACCGAAAATTGTCGACGCACCCCATGCGCAGGAACTGACGGTGGCCCCGGCCCCGGCCGGTGGCGCGGTGCATTTTGATAATGTCTCGTTTCGCTACAACAGCGAAACGGAACATCCGGCGATTGCCGGCATCACCATCGACATCAAGCCGGGCCAGAAAGTGGCGCTGGTCGGCCCTTCGGGCGCAGGCAAATCAACCATCTTCAATCTGCTTTTGCGGTTCTACGATGTCGATGGCGGGGCGATCAGCATTGATGGCGCCGATATCCGCAACACCACGCTGGCTTCCTTACGCCAGTCGATCGCACTGGTGACGCAGGAACCCATTCTGTTCGACGAAAGCATCCGCAGCAATATCGCCTTGGGGCGCTTGGATGCCAGCGAAGCCGATATCATGCAGGCGGCAAAGGATGCTGCCGCCCATGATTTCATTATGCAGTGCCCGCAAGGGTATGACACCCGCGTCGGCGAAGGCGGCCTGAAACTTTCGGGCGGGCAGCGCCAGCGCATTGCGATTGCGCGCGCCATGCTGCGCAACGCACCGATTCTGCTGCTCGACGAAGCGACCTCGGCGCTCGACAATGAAAGCGAGCGGCTGGTGCAGGATGCGCTGACCCGCCTGATGAAGAACCGCACCACCATCGTGGTGGCGCATCGCCTCACCACCGTGATCGATTCCGACCGGCTTTATGTGCTCGATCAGGGCCGCGTCGCTGAATCCGGCACCCATGACGAACTGATGGCCGAGGGCGGGCTCTATGCCCGGCTGTATCGCCATCATGTCGAAAGCACCGCGGGGGCCAAATGAGACGCAAACTTCCCTTTGGTCTGGCGGCCTATCGCTTCACGACCCGGCTTCTGACCCCCGCCGTGCCGCTGGTGCTGCGCCGCCGCTTGAAGCGCGGCAAGGAAAGCGGCACCCGCGCAGGTGAACGACTTGGCCGCAGCACCCTTGCCCGCCCCACAGGCCAGCTGGTGTGGATTCACGGCGCCAGCGTCGGCGAATGTATGGCGGCCCTGCCGCTGATTGATACCATCATCGCCCGCACCGGGGCCAGGGTACTGGTCACCAGCGGCACAGTGACCTCGGCGGCAGTGATGGCAAGCCGCCTGCCCAAAGGGGCGTTCCATCAGTTTGTACCCGTCGATACACCGTCAGCGGTGGCCCGTTTTCTCAGCCACTGGCACCCGGATCTTGGCCTGTTCGTCGATTCCGATGCTTGGCCCAACCTTGTGCTGCAAACCCGCGAGATGGGCATACCGCTGGCTATCGTCAACGGACGGATGTCGGCGCGGTCCTTTGCGGGATGGCGCCGGGCCAGGGCCTCGGCCAAGGCTTTGTTCGGGGCCTTTAGCGCCGTGCTGGCACAGGATGACGAAGCCGCCGCACGGTTTCGCGGGCTTGGCGCGCATGATGTGCAGTGCACCGGCAGCTTAAAGGCCGATGCGCCGGTGCTGCCAGCCAATGCCGAAAAGCTGACCGCGCTGAAAAACGCCATTGGTAACCGCCCGGTATTTCTGGCGGCGCAGACCCATGGCGGTGAAGAAGAAACCATTTTGCCAGCGCGCGATCTGCTGGCCAAAAAATTCCCCAATCTCCTCACCATCATCGTGCCGCGCCACCCCGAACGTGGGGGCGATATCGCCGCACTGTGCGCCACCCGCCGCACCTCTTTGCGTTCGCGCCATGATCCGATCAGCGCCGATACCGCAATCTACATTGCCGACACCATCGGCGAGCTTGGGCTGTTCTATCGCCTGGCACCGTTTGCCTTTATCGGTGGCAGCCTGATCCCCCATGGTGGTCAGAATCCGCTCGAACCGGCAAAGTTAGGCCGGGCGGTACTGGCTGGTCCACATACGGACAATTTCATTCCTGCCTATGATGCCATTTTTGCTGCGCAAGGCACAGGCCGGGTACGCACGGCAGGTGAAATCAGCGCGCAGGCTGCCATGTTACTCGCCGACGCCAACGCGGCTGAAGCGTTAGGGGAAAAAGCCGCGGCCGGGGCCGCCAGCCTGTGCGGGGCGGTAGAACGTACGGCACAGTTTGTTGCGAAGATACTCGATCATGCACGCACCTGATTTCTGGCGACGGCGGAACTGGCGCGAGCGGCGTATCGGTGATGCCCTGACGCCACTGGGATGGCTTTACAGCGCCGCCGTGGCACTGAAAGCTGCCCGCACGAAAGTCCATCATGCCAGCGTGCCGGTGATCTGCGTCGGCAATCTGACGGCAGGGGGCACCGGCAAGACCCCGGTCAGCATCGCCATTGCCAGAATGCTCGGCGCCCACGGGCACAATCCGTTTTTTGTCACCCGGGGCTATGGCGGCAAACTTACCGGCCCGTTGCGCGTGATGGCCGAGCACCGTGCAGCAGATGTCGGTGATGAACCGTTACTGCTGGCAGATACCGCCCCGACCATTGTGGCCCGCGTTCGCGCCGCCGGGGCGGGGCTTGCCACCGCACTGGGTGCCGGGGTTATTGTGATGGATGACGGCCATCAGCATTTTTCCCTGCACAAGGATTTGTCGCTGGTGGTGATAGACACGGCGCAGCAATTTGGTAATGGCCGCGTGCTGCCCGCCGGTCCGTTGCGCGAGCGCGTGAAGCAGGGCCTCAAACGCGCCGACGCTGTTATTCTGGTCGGCGACACGGATGTCGATCTGCCCCACCTGCTACCCCATTTCACCGGCCCGGTTTTGCGCGCCCACATTCGTGCCAGCGACAACCCTGAGCTTAGCGGAGCCAGAATGTTCGGCTTTGCCGGGATTGGCCTACCGGAGAAATTCTTCCGTTCGCTTGAGGCGGCGGGGGCGATACTGGCCGGGGCAAAATGCTTTGCCGATCACCATACCTACAGTGCAGCAGAAATCGCATCACTGAAGGCGACCGCGCGCGACCGCGGCGCCCAGCTGATCACCACGGCCAAAGACTATGTCCGCCTGACGCCAGATCAGCGCGACGGTATCCGGGTTCTGCCGGTCGAGGCAGAATTTGATGATCCGGCCAGCCTTGAACGTCTGATCGGCGGCCTGTGGCCAGAGCAGAAGGCGTCCTGATGGAAAAACGCACCCTCACCCCGCTGCAAAACCTCCGTTATCTTGGAGAATCCGCAGGGTTCTTCCTGCTGATGGGGATTTTTAAGGCGCTGGGCATTGATGCTGCGTCGGCCTTTGGTGGCTGGATCGGGCGGCATATCTTCATCCATCTGCCGCCAGCCAAAATTGCCCGCCGCAATCTGCATGCCGCGTTCCCGGAAAAGGACGAAGCCTGGCACCGCGCCACCGTGCTGGAAATGTTCGACAATCTGGGCCGCGTGGTCGCTGAATATCCGCATCTGGATAAATTCAAGCTGGGCGAGCGTGTTGAGATGGTCGGGGCCGAAAACGGCCATGCCGCCATCGCCAAAGGCAAGGGCGTGATGTTCGTCGCCGGGCATTTTGCCAACTGGGAAGCCCTGCACATTGCCGGGCAGCAGGAAGGCTATGACGGGCGCATCGTGTTCCGTGCACCCAACAACCCCTATGTCGATCGCTGGATCGCCAGACAGCGCGGCTATCTTGGCCCCACCGAACAGATCGAAAAAGGCCCGCGCGGCACAAGGCAGATTTTCACCGCACTGCGCCGGGGCCAGTCGATTTTTCTGCTCGCCGATCAGAAGACCGGTCAGGGCATTTTAGTGCCGTTCTTTGGCCGCGACGCCAAGACCACGCCCGCCCCCGCGACACTTGCCCTGCGTATGGGCGCCGCACTGGTGCCAGCCTGGTGTGAACGCACCAGAGGCGCGCATTTTCGCGTCCACATCTTCCCGGAATTACAGTTCACCCCAAGCGGTGATTTTGACGCCGATATGGCGCGGCTGACGGCGGAAATCACCCAGGTGATCGAGGCCAATGTGCGCCGCAAACCGGCCTACTGGCTGTGGATTCACCGCCGCTGGCCCGAAGCCAAAAAACAGAAATAATCACACCAGCGGCGGTTTGGGCGTGACGGTGCTGAGCGACGGGTCCAGCCTTTGTTCAAACCAGTTCATTGCCCAGTGCAGATGCGGGCCGGTGGCGCGCCCGGTGGCCCCCACCGCGCCGATCACATCGCCGGTGGCAACAGACTGGCCCACCGCAACCCCGATGGCGCTTTGATGGAAATAGGTCGTCGAAACACCGTGACCATGGTCGATCACCGTGGTGCCGCCGGTCAGGAACAGACCGGTTTCAGCAAAGCGCACCACGCCGGACGCCGGGGCATGAATGGGCGTACCGGTCGGCACCGCCACATCAACGCCGAAATGCGGGGCACGCGGCTGACCGTTTAAGATACGCTGACTGCCAAAAACACCGCTGACCGGGCCATGGGCAGGCCATTCAAAGGCTTGCGCAAAGCCTTCTTCCTCGCTGTCGGTCAGGCGTGCGGCAATGATAGCGGCATTTTCTTTGGTGATGCGGGCGATCAGCACCGGATCGGGTGTGACCTTGTCCTCGGGCAAACCATCAATGTGCTGTATGTCATAAGCCTGGATGAGCGGCTTTATCGCCCGCGCCTCGGCGGTTCCATCCACATACTGAACCTGCAGGGTCTGCTCATCTGTGTCCTTCCACGCCAGTGCAAAGGCAAACCGGCCTGCCGGATCGGGGCGAAGCACACGCTGCCCCCACAGGATGCGCGACGCCGCCACCGCAGTGCCCACCACCAGCGAGCCCTGCCGCAAAGACCCGCGCAATGTAAGCCGAGGCTGTGCCGGGGCCGGTGGCGCAAGCCGCACCGTGGTACAGCCCGACAGCGCCGCCGCAGCGGGCAGCAAGGCGGCACCCAGCATCCCCCGGCGGGAGATCAAGGGGTAAGGCCTTTTTCCTGCATACGCTTCAGCGCGATGGAGGCTTTGGCATAGGGTTCCTGCAGTTCGGCGCTCCAATAGCGCAGCGCGTCGACCGGTATGCGAATACCGGTCACAGCGCAGGTCACATAGGCACCGGGGCGGATCACGGTGTAATCGCCATCAAGATATTCGAGTTCGGCGGGCTGCTCAGTGGCTTCGATTTGGCTCTGGTTCATGGCTCTAAAGTGCAAAGGTCCGTAAATAGAAAGGTTTGGGGGCAAACGTTCGGGCGGCAGACATGGGCCCGGCATGGCCCATCATAGTGCCATCGTCGGGTTTAAGACAAATTCCCCTTAAAAGAGATCACCCTGATTACCCGCGGGCTTGGATTTTGGCTTATGGGGCCGGGCTTTAGGCTCGCCACCGCCCGGGACGCTGGCAGGATTGGACCCGCCCGCCACCGCCGCCACCGCGCCATCGGCAAAGGTCAGGGT
>JBAVPS010000307.1:0-4328 GCA_049693315.1 Rhizomicrobium sp.
CCCCGGTGCATTTCGATGATGCCGTGGTGACGCGGGTTTTCGCCACCTCCAAAGACGGCACCAAGGTTCCGCTCAACATCATCCTGAAAAAGGGCACCAAACTCGACGGCACCAACCCGACGCTGCTCTATGGCTATGGCGGCTATGGCGTGAATATGAAGCCGGGCTTTCTGGGCGCGTTCCGGCGGCTGTGGCTGGATGCAGGCGGCATTTATGTGCTGGCCAACATTCGTGGCGGCGCCGAATATGGCGAGACCTGGCATACCGACGGCATGCTGACCAGGAAGCAGAATGTCTTCGATGATTTCCATGCCGCCGCGCAGTATCTGATTGATCACAAATACACCCGCCCGGCAAAGCTGGCGCTGATGGGCGGGTCTAATGGCGGGCTGCTGATGGGCACGCAAATCACCCAGCATCCGGCCACGGCCCGCGCGGTGATTTCGTCGGTCGGGATTTACGACATGATCCGGGTCGAGCTGGACCCCAACGGCGCGTTCAACACCACCGAATTCGGCACGGTGAAGAACCCGGCCGATTTCAAGGTGCTCTATGGCTATTCGCCCTATCATCATGTTGTCGCCAAAACCGCCTATCCGGCGGTGCTGATGACGACCGGGGCGACCGACGGGCGCGTCAACCCGATGCAGTCGCGCAAATTCACCGCCGCATTGCAGGCCGCCAGCAGCTCGGGCCACCCGATCCTGCTGCGCACCAATATGCATGCGGGCCACGGTATCGGCTCGTCGATGGCGGACCGCATCGCCGAACAGACCGATATGCTGTGCTTCCTGTTCGATCAGCTTGGCACCAGCCAGCACAAATAAGCCGATCCGCGTGGGGCGGGGTTAAAACCCCGCCCCATTACAAAAGGTTGCACCATTGCAATTGCAAACACAGGTAGCGCACCCTATACCGGTTCGTGTCATTTCCGGGGGGGGAACACCATGACACGATCCTGCCGTCCTGCGCCGTTATATGCCTGCCTGCTGCTGGGCTTTGTGGTTACAACATCCGCATTGGGCGCAACCGCACCCACCCAACCGGGCATAATCTGGCCGCACACACACAGTGACATCGCCCCCGATCCGGCGGCCCGCTTTGGGTGGCTGCCCAACGGCATGGGCTATGTTATCTACAAAAACAGCACCCCGGCGAAGACGGTGGCGGTGCGGTTGCGCATTGAAGCCGGCACGATGATGGAAGCGCCGAACGAACGCGGTGCCGCCCATTTTATTGAGCATATGGCCTTCAATGGTTCGAAAAATATTCCCAAGGGCGATCTGCTGCCGCTGCTGCAACGCCATGGCATGACATTAGGGCGGGATACCGGGGCCGTCACCATGCCGGACAAAACCGAATATATCCTCACCCTGCCATCCAATGACACAGAATCGCTGGATACCGCCCTGTTCGCCCTGCGCGAGATGACCGGCAATCAGTTGCTTCAGCCCGACGCCATCACGCATGAACGTGACACCATTCTGGGTGAGGAACGCGCGCGCAACACCCCCCTGATGCAGGCCGGATCGGGCTGGCGCAAAGCGGCCTTTGCCGGGCAGAAATTTGCCATCTATGGCGATGCCATCGGCAGTGTGGATGAGATTAAAACGATAAGCCGCAAGGCCCTTACCGACTTCTATCAGGCATTCTATCGGCCGGAACGGACCACGCTGGTGATTGCCGGGGATATTGATCCGGCGGATATCGAAGCGCGGATCAAAGCAAAATTTTCCGACTGGAAGCCCACCGGGAAAAGCCGTTCGGTTGTCTTCGAACCCTATCAGACCAAAGGCTTACAAACGTTCAGCTATACGGCGGCCACGCTGCCGGACGTCCTTTCGGCGTCATGGTTTCTGCCCCTGGACAGCAAGGTGGCAACACAGACCAGAATTGATCAGCAACTGGCGGACCTTGTTCTGATTTCCATTCTGAACAGGCGTCTGCAACATCAGGCCCAGCAAAGCGATGCCGCGTATATTGGTGCTGGAATGGGAAGTATTCCGATCTTTGAGACGGCGAAGATTCTGCAGCTTAGTGTCATGCCAAAACCGGAGCAGGATAAAAAAGCCTTTGAACAGACCCTCCAGATATTCCGGCAGTTTGTAAGTTCGGGTGTCACACCAGAAGAGGTGGCCACGCTTCTTACCAGTATGGAAAACATTCTGAAAAACACAGCCGACGGGGCCGCAACCCGCGAGTCGACCGCGATTGCGGATAGCATTGTCAGCTCACTCGACACGCACGACGTCTTTACATCCCCGGCGCAGGATGTGGTGGATTTCCAAAGGGCAAAAAAAGATCTGGTGGCCGAAAAACTGAACCAGCGCCTGAAAACACTGTTTTCCGGTGACGGCCCCCTACTCGCCCACCAGTCGGAAAAGGCCACGGATCTGCAAGGCGATGTTCTGAAGACGGCCTATCTTGCGGCGATGCAGGCCCCGGTGACCGCCTATCAGGCGGAAGCGACCTCTGTCTGGCCCTATACCGATTTTGGCAAGGCACAGCCGCCGGTGAGCCGGAAGGAATTTACAGAATTTGGCTTCACCCGTTACAGCTTTGCCAATGGCCTGACCCTCAACGTCAAACCAACAAAATTTAAAACCGGCGAGATTATGGTCAATGTCGGCTTTAAAGGCGGGCTGGAAACCTTATCGCCACAAACCGATTCGCCGGTTTTTCTCGCCAACATTTATGCGAAGGCAAACCTGTTTGCGGCAGGCGGGCTTAAGAAGATCACCTTAGAACAGCTCAATCGCGCGCTGGCCGGAAAAACACTCCATGTGACCTTCGGCATCGGCGAGCGGGAGGCCACGTTCAGCGCAACCACAACCGAAAAAGATCTGGCCACCCAGATGCAGCTATTGATGGCCTATGCAACGGACGCCGCCTATCGCCCGATGGCCATTGATCGGTTACACGCACTGCTGCCCACACTGTATGCGCAGCAGCAAAGCAATCCGCACCACCAGTTGCACTTTATGGTATCCGGGCTGGTGCATGTCGATGACCGACGGTTTTCGGTGCCACCACTGGCCGGGGCACAGGCCATCACCAATGAACAGGTCAAAAACGTTATCCAGACCATGCTGTCGGTCAGCCCGCTGGAAATCACCATCGTCGGCGACGTCAATCCCGAAACCGCCGCAAACGCCGTGGCCGCCACCTTTGCAACGCTGCCAACACGGCCGAAAGAGATTCCCATTGCGGCAGGCGGCGATCATGCGGCCTTCCCGACAAAAAATCTGCAACAGGTATTGCACCACAGCGGGCGGGCCGATCAAAGCCTGAGTATGCTGGCATGGCCGGTGCCCGGCGAAACACAGGATACCCAGGTCTCACGCGGGTTGGAAATTCTGACGGAAATTTTCCGTCAGCGGGCCTTCGACACCATCCGCCAGCAACTGGGACAGGCCTATGATGCCACGGTGCAGCGCGATCAATCCTGGGCATTCAAGGATTTTGGCTTTATTGCGGTTTCAGGCTCGGTTGCGACCGGCAACGACAAAGCCTTTGTTGCGGCCGTTAATGGCATCGTCGACAATCTGAAAACCAAACCGGTTTCTGCGGAAGAACTGGACCGGGCGCGCAAACCGCTGCTGGAACGCTGGCAGAAGGATCAGACCGACAATCAGCACTGGATCTATACCCTGCCCCATATCACTGATCAGTCTACCCCCGCCGACGCGGTGTACAAAACCCGCGATCAGCTGAGCGCGGTGACACCGGCCATGGTTCAGGCACTGGCGCAAAAATATCTGCAGGCGGATAAGGCCCTGCATGTGGAAGTTCTGCCGCAGACCGTTGCGGCACCATAGAACCGGCAGCATGCTGTGACAGAACACAAAAGGGCGGCACCGTGCCGCCCTTTTCTTTTAAAAAAAATTCGCCCCGCAGCACCGGATATTCGCCACCCACACGTATAAGTGAAGATGGGGCACCGGTGATATGGCCGTTTTACGAACCATCCGGGGTGGTTTCACAGAGTGTTCAATTGCATTACCGCGCCGGTCGGCAAAGTGTGACCCTATAAAAAACTATGGAGCGTGCGCTTTTTATATTTAGTGGGAGGGGGGAATTCCCATGCGTTATATGCGTGTCGGGCTTGGTCTGTGTGCAGCAGCCAGCCTGATGACCAATGCTGTCACCGGGGCCGAAAATAACGGGACCGCGCCGACGGCGAAGCAGACCAATGCCACCGAGAGTGTGGAAACCGTCACCGTCACCGGCACACGGCCGAAGGCACAGATTCTGCCCGACCGCACGGCTTATACCATCAGCCCGGACAGTCTGGATGCGACAGGATCGCTTGCCGATGTGATGAAGAA
>JBAVPS010000308.1:0-13103 GCA_049693315.1 Rhizomicrobium sp.
CGTCGGCCCCGTCGCAGCCTGCTGCGGAATAAACGCCTGACAGTCAGAACAAAGGGCCGGTCTTACGACCGGCCCTTTTTCTATGCGTTTGGGCTTGGTTGCGGGCGGGCGTTCACACCATAAGTTCACACCATACCGGCACATGGTCCGATGGTTTGTCGCCGCCACGGACCGCCTTGTCGATTTCGCAGGTGCTGAGCCGATCCTGTGCCTGTGGTGACAGCAGCAGAAAATCGATACGAATGCCGTTATTCTTCTGCCAGGACCCGGCCTGATAATCCCAAAAACTGTATTGTCCGGCGGCCGGATTGCGGGCGCGGAACGCATCGGCCAGCCCAAGATTGCGCAGCCGGTACAGGCTGGCGCGGCTTTCGGGGCGAAACAGGGCGTCGCCAACCCAGGCGGCGGGATCAAAACAGTCTTTTTCTTCCGGGATGATGTTGTAATCCCCGGCCAGTACCAGCGGTTCCTCCAGCGCTAACAGGGCTTTCGCATGGCGCTGCAACCGCTGCATCCACGACAGTTTGTAGGGGAATTTCTCGCTTTCGACCGGATTGCCGTTGGGGGCATAAAGCGCTGCAACGCGGACCATGCCGCTGTCACCGGGGATCAGCGCTTCAATATAGCGGGCCTGTTCATCGGCGTCGTCACCGGGCAGGCCACGCTGCACATCCTCGGGCGGGCGCTTCGACAGAATAGCCACACCATTATAGGTCTTTTGGCCGTGGATCAGGCAGTTATAACCCAGATCCTCGAACGCCTCGCGCGGGAAGGTCTCGTCGGTGGATTTGATTTCCTGCAGACAGACAACGTCCGGCGCGGCGGCGCGTAACCAGTCTGTCAGCGGGGCCAGCCGCGCTTTAACCGAATTCACATTCCAGGTGGCGATTTTCATAAAACACACCGTTTGTTGCGCCGTAACCGTTTCAGTGCGAAACGGTTTTTCGCGAACGTTTAGTATATCAGAAGATCGGGGCAATGGGGGAATTGCAGAATTTGCTTTCCCGGATAAAAGCCCTAAGCTTGGATGTAACAGGAGGACATATGCTGGTCCCGAAGACGAAACGGCAATTTCATATCCCAATGCCCCATCCGGCGGTGTTCACGGCGGCGTTCATTGCTGCCATGCTGTCGGACCCGTTATCGGCACTGGCCACGCGCTATCATTATGCGCAGGTCTGGGCCTGGGTGGTGGCGGCGCTGGTTGGTATTATCGTGGTGTATATCCTTGAACGGCTGTTCAAGCGGCTGTTTCGGCGTAAAGCGAGAACGGATGCGTGAGAACGATGCCTGCCGGTTGACGCCGGCCCCTGCCGGCCATTTGTTGGGTACGGTTTTTGTTCCGCCGCGCAATATGGCGTCTTTCGCCACGTTGCCCGATGAAAGCCGTGGCCGGCTTTATCCGGAAGACGAAAGTACCACGCGCACTTGCTATGCCCGCGACCGTGACCGCATCATTCATTCCACCGCCTTTCGCCGCCTGATGCATAAAACCCAGGTGTTTTTACATGGCAAGGGCGATTTGTTCCGTACACGGCTGACCCATTCCCTGGAGGTCGCCCAGATCGCCCGCAGCTTCGCCCGCGTGCTGGCGCTGGATGAAGATCTGGCCGAGGCGATTGCGCTGGCCCATGATGTCGGCCATGCCCCGTTCGGCCATACCGGCGAAGAAGCCCTGGATGCGTGTGCCAAGGATATTGGTGGCTTCGATCATAATGCCCATGCCTTACGGCTGCTCACCAAGCTTGAGCATCGCTATGCCGCGTTTGACGGTCTCAATCTGACCTGGGAAATGCTTGAAGGGCTGGTCAAACATAACGGCCCGATCACCGGGGCCAAAAAGCCCATTCCGGCACCGATTGCACGTTTCGATGGGCTGTGGTCGCTTGAGCTGGATTCCTGGCCGGGGCTGGAGGCGCAAGTGGCCGCGCTGGCCGACGACATTGCCTATCTCAATCATGATATTGACGATGGTCTGCGCTCTGGCCTGATCAGCCTTGATGTGCTGACCGAAGCGCCGTTCGCAGGCGATGCCATGCGCGAGGTGCGCAAGCTGTATGGCGATATCGAACGTGGCCGTATGGTTGGCGAGATGATCCGCATCCTGATGGGGCAGATGACCGCCGATCTGTTGACCGAAACCAAAAGCAATCTGGCGGCGCTGGGGCCGTGGTCGGTGGCCAATATTCGTAAGGCGGGTAAACCGCTGGCCGGTTTCTCGCCACCGGTGGCCAAACGGATGGCGGCCCTCAAGCGCTATCTGTTCATCCGGCTCTATCGCCACCCGCAGGTGATCGAACAGCGCGAAAGGCAAAAAATCCTCATTCGCGAGCTGTATCAGGCATATTGTCATGACCCAAATTGGTTGCCTAAAGATTGGGCGAGCCTTTGCGATAAGCCGGGTGATGCCATTACAGCGCGAATTGTGCGTGATTACATCGCCGGGATGACAGATAATTTCGCGTTACAGGAATATGACCGGCTCTTCCACAACGAAAACACGCCCTAGGGCGTGCCGTATGTCGTCGAGCGCTAACTTGGGTGCTAGATTAGACTGGCATCTGATTCGGATTGGTACGGGACACTGGAATGTCAGGCTCTAAACGCGATTACGATGAGCGCGACGATCTGCAGGTTTTTGAAACCGGCGATGATCAGGATTCTGAAGGCTCCAGCCTTCTGATGGCAATCGTCATTTCTTTACTGGTGCTGGCGGCGCTCGGCTGCGTCGTGTGGATCGCCTATAACAACGGCGTTGCCCATGGCCACCGCGATGTGGCAATGCAGGCAATGTCGGCGGCAAAAGATACGCCGCTGGCTACGGGCGATGCGTCTCTGCCCAAGAACCAGGTCAAGGCCGAAGGCGAGGGGGATGGTGCCCCGGCCCCTGCGGCTCAGCCCGCGCCGGTTCAGGCGGCTGCGGCTGCCCCGGCCCCGATTACCCAAAGTCAGCAGGTGGCCAACGCCCCGGCTGCCAAGGCTGTGCCGCAGGCGACCAAGCCGCCCGCGCAATTGATGCCGCCGCGGCCCTTGTCGCAGGTAACGGCCCCCGCGGCCCCGGCATCTGCACCGCCTGCGGCTAAAGCCCCGGCACGTTTGCAGCCGCCCGCCTTGCCCGCCGCAAAAGTGCCGGCCCAGAAGCCGGTTGCTGCTAAACCGGTGGAAGCCAAACCCGAAGCCAAGTCTGTGGCCGCGCCTAAAGCCGCCGCCAAGCCTGCTGAAAAGTCAGCGGAAAAAGCTGCGGTGGCGGAAAAGCCCGTTGCCAAAACCGCCGTGAAGGCGGGCAGCTATATGCTGCAGCTTGGTGCCTACAAGACCGAGGCCGAGGCGGATACCGCCTGGAAATCCTATAAGGCCAAGCATGCTGCGGCATTGGGTGGTGCGGCCCCGGATATTCAGAAAGCCGATCTGGGTGATAAGGGTACCTGGTACCGTCTGCGCACCGGTCCGTTCGCCAGCAAGGATGCGGCGGGTGCCCAGTGCGACAAGCTCAAAGCCGATGGCGGCTCGTGCTTCCCGGCTAAGTAAATGAGGGGCTATCGTGGGTGATATTCGTACGCGGGTGATTTTTGGCTGCTCCGGCTTGCATCTGACCGAGGCGGAGCGGGCCTTCTTTTCGGATGTCCGTCCCTGGGGCTTCATCCTGTTTGCCCGCAACATTGCTGATCCGGCTCAGGTTCGGGCGCTGGTGGCGGAATTGCGCGCCACCGTCGGCGACATTTCCGCCCCGGTGCTGATCGATCAGGAAGGCGGCCGGGTTGCCCGCCTGAAGCCGCCGCACTGGAAGGCGCGGCCCCCAGCGGCCAGTTTCGGCGCATTGCATGCCCAAAATCCGGAAGCTGGGCGCGAGGCGGTCTATCTCAATGCCCGCCTGATTGCGCAGGATCTGTTCGATCTCGGGATCAATGTCGATTGTCTGCCGGTGCTGGATGTGCCGGTCGAAGGGGCGGATTCCATCATCGGTGACCGTGCCTATGCCAATGATCCGGCGACCATCATCACGCTGGGGCGGGCGACCATCGACGGCCTGATCGAGGGTGGGGTGCTGCCGGTAATGAAGCATGTGCCCGGCCATGGCCGCGCCACGCTCGATTCCCATAAGGCGCTGCCACGGGTGTCGGAAACCGCCGAAGCTTTGAGCGCCAGCGACTTTGTTACCTTCCGCAGCCTGAATTACTGCCCGCTGGCGATGACCGCCCATGTTGTATACGAGGCGTTTGATCCGCACCGCCCGGCGACTTTGAGCCCTAAAGTTGTGCGCGATGTTATTCGTGGTGAAATCGGCTTTGACGGCGTGCTGATGAGCGATGATCTGTCGATGGGCGCGCTGGAAGGGCCGATCCGTGCCCGCACCAAGGCGGCGCTGTTCGCGGGGTGCGATATTGTTCTGCATTGTAATGGCGATATGGCCGAAATGCAGGAAGTCGCCACCGAGCTGAAGCCGATTGAGGAGGCGACGGAGCGGCGTATCAACCACATTCGCGCGGCGCTCAAAACGCCCGGTGATTTTGATCCCGCGCAGGCCGAGGCCCGGCTGAACGCCCTGATGGCCGAACCGGTGGAGGCCCCTTGAGCCAGACGCCAAACGATACGACAGAAAGCTTTTCGGAAATCGAGTTGCCGCCTGCGGCACCTGACGAGTTGTTGACCGTTGCGGTCGATGGCTTTGAAGGCCCGCTTGATCTGTTGTTATCGCTGGCGCGTAATCAGAAGGTTGATCTGGCCAAGATTTCGATCCTGATGCTGGCCGAGCAGTATCTGGTCTTCATTGAATCAGCCAAGCGGATGAATCTGGAGCTGGCCGCCGACTATCTGGTGATGGCGGCGTGGCTGGCCTATCTGAAGTCGCGCTTGCTGCTGCCCCCGCCGCACGAGGTCGAGGGTGAGCCAAGCGCCAGTGAAATGGCCATGCGTCTGCGCTGGCGGCTGTCGCGGCTGGAATATATCCGCGATGTGTCGGCCCGTCTGATGGCGCGCAACCGGCTCGACCGCGATGTCTTTGCCCGTGGTGCGCCCGAACCGGTGGCGGTGGTCAAACGCGCGCTTTACGTTGACTCGCTGTATGACCTGTTGACCGCCTATGCCGGTGGCCGGGGTAAGAAATTCAAGGGCGGCAGCTATACACTGCCCAACCCGCCGGTCATTCAGATTGAAGAAGCCCGTATCCGTCTTGAACGGATGGTGGGCAAAATTCCGGACTGGAACGGCTTTCTTAATCTGATGCCGACGGAATGGGCCGGTGGCACCCGGCGTGTGTCGGCCATTGCCAGTATGCTGCTGGCCTGTCTGGAGCTGACGCGCGACGGCCGCATGGAAATGCGCCAGCTGGCACCGTTTGAAGAAATTTTCGTCAAAGATAGGGCGAGGGCCGCCACATGAACGAGACAGTACGACAAGACGATGTGACCGAAGCCGTGGAAGCGGGCGATGCCCCCATTCTGGCCGAGACGGTAAGCGCCGATGTTGCCCCCGTGGCAGATGTTACAGCTGGTGATGTGGTGCCTGCTTCCGAAGTAGCCCCTCCTGTGGTGGCCGACCAGAGCAAAGCCGCTGACGCCGAAGATGATGATGGCTCTGTTAACATCGAGCATCTGCGTATGGCCGAGGCGCTGTTGTTTGCCGCCGGTGAGCCGCTCGACGAGAAGAGTTTGGCCGGGTCTTTACCCGAAGGGGCCAGGGTTCCGCGGCTGATTGCCGAACTGGAACGTATTTATGAAAAACGCGGCGTAACCCTTGTTGGTGTCGCAGGAAAATGGCAATTCCGCACTGCGCCGGATCTGGCCTTTTTGCTGCGTAAAGAGAAGCCGGAGCAGAAGCGGCTGTCGCGCGCAGCCATCGAAACGCTGGCGATTATCGCCTATCACCAGCCGGTCACCCGCGCCGAAATTGAAGACATTCGTGGCGTGGCACTGTCCAAGGGCACCTTAGACACCCTGATGGAAATCGGCTGGGTCAAGATCCGTGGCCGCAAGCGCACGCCGGGCCGCCCGGTGACCTATGGCACCTCGGAAGCTTTCCTGATCCAGTTCGGTCTGGAGAATATCGGCGTGTTGCCGGGTATGGAAGAATTGAAGGCGGCGGGCTTTCTGGAATCCATTCCGCCGTCGGGTTTTGACGTTCCTGCGCCGAGCGAGGAACTGGCCCCCGACGAAGATCCCTATGATGGCGAAGAAGAAGGCGAAGAATTGGCCGAACCAATTTCGCCCGCAGATATGCCAACCCCATTGTGAGTTTTGCTGTTTCGTCGCACAATGGCGGCGGGAAAGGGCATCTTTGCATTCCGGGTTCACCGGAAGGAAGGAAGCCGCATGAAACGCATGAAAAAACTCTCTACTTATCTTTCGGCCTCGTGTCTGCCAGCGATGGCGCTCTTGACGGCTGGGATTCTGCTGGTGGCCGGGGCAAGCTGGGCCGACCCGCCCGCCAATCCGCCGTCCGATACGGTCGCTGTACCAACACCGACCCCGGCACCGCCAACACCAACACCAACACCGCCAGCACCCGCACCGGCCAAGCCGCATCAGATCTGTCTGGATGCTGGCAATATCGACCATCTGTCTTACCCTGACGACAAGACCATTGTGTTTCATATGCGCGGGGGCAAAGTCTGGCGCAATGATCTGAAACGCAGTTGCCCGGGGCTGAAATTCGAGCAGGCCATTGCCTACGAAATCCGTGGTGGCACCATCTGCGGCAACATGCAGGTGGTCTATGTCATGCGGCGCTGGACGCCTTGCATGCTGGGCGCGTTCACAGCCGTTCCGCCAAAGGATGTGGTAAAAGACGCCCCGAAGGACGTCCCCGCGGATGCGCCTAAAGATGCACCCAAGGATGCAGCGCCCGAAAAATAGCGCCGTCTGAGGCGCCCCGGTCGGAATTTATAAAAGGGTCGCAGCTTCATGCTGTGGCCCTTTTTCTGATTGCGCTTTGGTAGCGCTCCCACTACTGTTAAGGGTATCGGCTTAGAAAACAATAACGGCCGATAGCGGGGCGGGAACCATCAGGTTTTGAGATCTGCGGCTCGTCCCGTGTGTAAAGCCCACCGGCACCAAGCCGGGGGCATAAAACAGGGCAGGAGATAGGGGACAAGACGCGTATGATGCAGAAACTTTCGGTGTCCGAGAAGGTCGGTTACGCCCTCGGTGATATGGCCGCGAATTTCATTTTCCAGGCCATGATTGCGTTACAGCTGGATTTTTACACCCATACCTTTGGCCTCAGCGCCGGTGAGGCGGGAACGCTGTTCCTGGTCGTCGGTCTGGGTGTGGCATGTTTTAATCCCGTCATGGGCATGATTGCCGACCGCACGGTATCGCGCTGGGGCAAGTTCCGTCCCTGGCTGTTATGGACGGCGGTGCCCTTCGGCATCATCGGCGTGCTCACCTTCACCACGCCCGACATCAGTCCGATGGCCAAGATCATCTATGCCTGGACGACCTATATCCTGCTCCGGGTGATCTATACCGTCAACAATGTGCCATATGCCTCGATGACGGCAGTGATGACCGAGGATCCGGACGAACGCACCTCGATCTCCTCCTATCGTCAGATCGCCGCCAATCTGGCCGGGTTCATCATCGCCTCGCTCGCCATTCCGATGGTGAAGTTCTTCGGCCATGGCAATGACGCGCTGGGCTATCAGCTCACCATGGGGCTGTTGTCGCTGCTAAGCGTGATCTTCTTCATCATCGCCTTTCTCACCACCAAGGAACGCATCCAGCCCAATCCGGCGCAGAAAAACGCATTGGGGCAGGACCTTAAAGACCTGTTGGCCAACAAGCCCTGGGTGGTCCTGTTTCTGGTCACGACTTTCTATTTCATCGCCGTGCTGATCCGTGGCAATGTCATGCTGCCCTATTTCCGCTTTGTCGTCGGTAATGTCGATCTGTATGCCTGGTTCAACGGTTTCGGACTGGCGGCATTGCTGGTCGGGGTGGCCTGTTCGACCTTTGTCTCGGTCCGGCTTGGCAAGCGTGAGCTGTTCATCGCCTCGATGGCGCTGACCGGTCTGTTCACCATGGCGCTTTATGTGCTGCCGCCTCAGGCTAGCACTCTGATCATTGTCACCGAGGTGTTGCGCCAGTTTGCCTTTGGTCTGTCAGGCCCCATTTTGTGGGCGATGATGGGCGATGTGGCCGATTACGGCGAATGGAAAACAGGTCGGCGTGCTTCCGGCACGGTGACGGCGGCGGTGGTGTTCGCACTGTGGCTTGGCATTGCGCTGGGCGGGGCGATCGCGGGCTGGCTGTTCTCGTTCTATGGCTTTGCATCGGATGCCACCGTGCAATCGGCGGCGGCGCAGGGCGGTATTATGCTGACCGCCAGCTTCTATGCCGGTCTGGCCTTCCTGATCGCGGCGGGGTTCCTGTGCCTCTATCCTTTGTCGCGCGAGCGGAACAAGGAAATCGCCAACGAGCTGATTGAGCGGCGTAAAAGCTTCGCCAAAGCCTGAAGCCGGGTGCGGGTGGCGGGAAAAATCCGGCCGCCCGCCTTGTGCCATCATAATAAAAATCGAGGAAACCCATGTCCACTTTGCGTCCATTATCCTGCCCCATCGGTTTTAATGCCCAGCATTCACCCATGGGCGCCTTTATGAGCTTTACCTGCGGCAACCCCGGCACGCGGGGCGGCATTGGCCTGCAGATTGGCCAGCCCGCCGATCAGGAGATTTTTGTCGGCCTGATCGATGGCGACCGCTACAGCGATGCGCCGCTGAAAAGCCTGCCGTTTTATGTCGGCGCGGCTAGCACCGCGGCCGATGCCTTTCTGGTCGAACAGGCCGGGCCTGCCGAGCAGAATGTGCGCCCCGATGCGGTGCCGTTTGATCTGAAAGATGTCACCCGACGCTATGGCTGGGCCACGGACAGTTGGACCGCAGGCGGGATGACCTTCGCGATCTATTCGCCGTTTGGCAGCATTGCCGACCCGGATAAAGCCACCGTGATGGAAATGCGCGCCGGTTTGCTGCCCGCCGTGGTAGCGGAACTCACCATTGATAATTCTACCGGCACCAAGCCGAAAACCGGTATCTTCGCACTCAATTATCCGCATCCCGGCCCGCGCATGATTACCGAGGATCTGGGTATCCAACGCATTGGCTTTGCCTGCCGCCGGGCCGAAGGTGTGGCCGCCGAAGTCGTCGATGTCGTAAGCGGTACCAGGGTGCAGCCCTTTGGCTTTATGCGCTGGTCGGCGACCGATGGCATCCGTGAAAAGCATAATCCGGTCCATCTGCTGGGGTCGTGCCCCGGCGTTGGTTTCGAAGTTCCGGCGGGCAAAACCTATAAGATGGTGCTGGCCATCGGTTCCTATCTGGAAGGCTTTCAGACCACCGGGCTGAACGGGCGCTATCTCTACACGCGCTATTTCACCGGTCTGGCGGATGTTTTGAGCGATGCGCTGAACCGCGCGCCGGAGCTGATTGCCGAATCTGCCGCGCTGGATGCCAAACTGGCCGGGTCAAAGCTGTCGGCCGATCAGCAGTTTATGATCGCCCATGCCACCCACAGCTATTACGGCAGCACCCAGCTTCTGGAGATTGAAGGTAAGCCGTTCTGGGTGGTGAACGAGGGTGAGTACTGCATGATGAACACCCTGGATCTGTCGGTCGATCACGTCTTCTGGGAGCTGGACCGTAACCCCTGGGTGGTGCGCAATCTGCTGGATAATTTCGTCGCCAAATACAGCTATAGTGACGAGGTTAAGGTTTATCAGGGCGATGCGGTCAATGGCGGGGCTGACCGTCAGCTGGACCCGTCACAACCGCCGCCGCCGCCCGATGCGGCCCAGCTGGCGCGGCCCTATGACAAGGCGCCGGGTGGCGTCAGCTTCTGCCACGATATGGGGGCGCACAACAATTTTGCGCCACAGGGCCGGTCGAGCTACGAGCTGGCCAATCTGACCGGCTGTTTCAGCTATATGACGCAGGAACAGCTGTGCAACTGGGTGCTGACCGCCGGCTGTTACGAGGCCAAGACGCGGGATACGGATTGGCTTAAAGCCAACACCATGGTGGTCGATGCCTGTCTGACCAGCATGATAAACCGTGGTGGCGAGGCTGGCTTTGCCCAGTATGACAGCACAAGATGTGCGGGCGGGCAGGAAATCACCACCTATGACAGCCTCGACCATTCGCTGGCCCAGACCCGCAACAATGTCTATATGGCGGTCAAATGCTGGGCGAGCTATCGCACGCTGGCACTGCTGTTCCGCGATCTGGGTGATGCGGCCAGGCAGAAGCAGTGCGAAACCTGGGCGGAAAAGGTTGCTGCCGTGGTCGCCGATCAGGCGGTGGACGGGGTGTTGCCCGCCATCTTTGAAAAGCACAATCCCGGCTATGCCTCGCGCATCCTGCCAGCGGTGGAGGGCTGTGCCTATCCGCTCTATTATGCCGAAACCGGTTATGCCGGGGTGGCGGCCAATCAGATCTATGCTACGGCAGCGGAAAAGCGGATGTACGATGCCCTTAAAGTGCACACCGAAAAATTGCTGACCGATCCTGAGCGGCGCAATCTGTTTGCCGATGGCGGGGTCAAGCTTTCCTCGACCAGCAACAATTCGTGGATGAGCAAGATCTCGATCTTCCTGCATGTGACACGCAAGGTGTTCGGGCTTGATGCCGACCCCGCCGTGGCCAGTGTGCTGCAACAGGCTGATGCCGCCCATGTCGGCTGGCAGGTGGTGGGCAGTGCCTATTGGGCCTGCTGCGACCAGATCGTGTCGGGCGAGGGCAAGGCCAGTCGCTACTATCCGCGCATCATCACCAGTGCGCTTTGGCTGGGGTGATGCTGTTTTAAGGGTGCCGCCGCATGGGTGATGTGTTGCGGCACCTTTATCATTACATTAGAAACGTGACGTAACACGATGATATACAAAAAAATTGCTACATTGTTGCTGTTGGTGGGGCTTACGCAGTCAGCCAGTTATGCCGCCCCGGCCAGCCTGCAGGATGCCTATCGCGGGGCGTTCTATGTCGGTGCCGCGATCAATGCCGCCCAAAGCACCGGCACGGATAAAGCGGGCGATGCCATTGTGCTGCGCGAGTTCAATACCGTCTCGCCGGAGAACGCGCTCAAATGGGAAAGCATCCATCCTGCGCCGGGCCGCTATGATTTTTCGGTTACGGACAAATATGTCGATTTCGCCGTAGCCCATCACATGTACACCGTTGGCCATGTGCTGGTGTGGCATCAGCAGACGCCGGACTGGGTGTTTCAGGATGCAGGCAAGCCGGTGTCACGCGACGTGCTGCTCAAGCGTCTGCACGATCATATCTTCACCGTGGTCGGTCGCTATAAGGGCAAGATCAAATCCTGGGATGTGGTCAACGAGGCGCTGAATGACGATGGCAGTTTACGCCCGTCACCCTGGCTGAAGATTATCGGCGAGGAGTATATCGCCATCGCGTTCCAGTATGCCCACGAAGCCGACCCGGCGGCCGAGCTGACCTATAATGACTATACGCTGGAAATTCCGGCCAAACGGGCAGGGGCGCTGGCGCTGATCAAAAAGCTCAAAGCCGCCGGGGTGCCGGTCACCACCGTCGGGATGCAGAGTCACGATACCTTAAGCTGGCCGTCTGCTGCCGACACCGACGCCGCCATCACCGACTTTGGCAAACTGGGTGTGAAGGTGGCCATCACCGAGCTGGATGTCGATGTGCTGCCGCGTGATCCATCCTTACGCGGGGCCGACATTACCGTGAAAATGGCGCAAAGCCCGGCGCTGAATCCCTATGCGGGCGGCCTCTCCGATCTGGCCGAGCAGCAACTGGCCAGCCGCTATGCCGAGCTGTTCGCCATCTATTACCGCCATCGTGCTGTGGTGAACCGGGTGACATTCTGGGGCGTCACCGATGCCGGAACCTGGCTCAACGACTGGCCGATCCATGGCCGCACCAATTATCCGCTGCTGTTTAACCGCGATGGTTCGGCCAAGATCGCCTATGACGCGGTTATGGCGGTGCCAAAGCCATAGGGGCAAAGCGCTAAGACGTGCGCATAAAACAAAAACGGCGAGGGGAGCCTCGCCGTTTTTTGTTGTACCGTTTGGTGGTGCGTTTTAGTCCTCGCTAAGTGGCACCAGTGCAGCTTTGCCGTTCTTGATCGCGATGGCCAGCTTGCCGCTGCGCAGGGCAATTGCGTCTTTGCCATAGAGTTCGGCGCGCCAGCCGCTCAGCACGGCGAGGCCGTCATCTTCTTCGGCCGCCAGCGTTTCGATATCGTCGGTCGAGGCGATCAGGCGCGGGGCAACCCCGGCCTCCTCGGCCTTAAGCCGCAACAGTGCCTTGAGCAGATCAACGGTCGCTGCCGGGGTTTCATGATGGCGCTTAGGTTTGGTATCGGCCGCATCAAACACCATTGGCGGGGCGTTGCGGCTTTCCTCCAGTGCTTCCAGTAGCGTCTTGCCCATGCGCGAGGCGGCAAAGCCCTTGGGCACGGCCCGGATCTGTTCGAGCGTCTCGGCATTCGCCGGGGGATTGGCGGCGATCTCCAGCAGCACTTCGTCCTTCAGCACGCGGCCACGCGGGGTGTCGCGGGTCTGGGCCTCGCGCTCGCGCCAGGCGGCAACCACCGCCAGTGTGGTGAGAAAGCGCTTGCTGGTGGTGCGCGGTTTAAGCCGCCTCCAGGCCGTGGCCGGTTCCAGCACATAGAGCTTTTCATCCTGCAGAGCGCGGATTTCTTCGGCCACCCAGGCGTCCCGACCGGTTTCGTTCAGTTCGGCAGTGAGCTTTTCATAGATCACGCGCAGATGCGTGACATCGGCCAGAGCATATTCGAGCTGGCGCTTGCTTAACGGGCGGCGTGACCAGTCGGTAAAGCGGGCCGATTTGTCGAGCTGCACCCCGACCAGCTTGCGGGCGAGCGTTTCATAGGATGCCGCCTCGCCAAAGCCGCACACCATCGCCGCGATCTGGGAATCGAACAGCGGGTGGGGGATGGCGTGGCCAAGGTTCCAGAAAATCTCGATATCCTGCCGACCGGCATGCAACACCTTGACGATGTTGGGGATGGTCAGGATTTCAAAAAATGGCGTAAGATCAATGCCTTCCGCCAATGGGTCGACAATCGCCTCAATCCCCGGGGCTGCAATCTGCAGCAGAC
>JBAVPS010000309.1:0-14577 GCA_049693315.1 Rhizomicrobium sp.
CGGCCACGCGATCACCATCGGGCGGGTGCCCAGACGGTCGATCATCATCTGGACGCAGCGGGCAAAATCGGCGCCCATGCGGTCCATCTTATTGACGAAGCAGATACGCGGAACATTGTACTTGTCGGCCTGACGCCAGACAGTCTCAGACTGCGGCTCAACACCAGCAACCGCGTCAAACACCGCCACAGCGCCGTCCAGCACGCGCATCGAACGTTCCACCTCGATGGTGAAGTCGACGTGGCCAGGGGTGTCGATGATGTTGATGCGATGGTCACGCCAGTAGCAAGTCGTCGCCGCCGACGTGATGGTGATGCCGCGCTCCTGCTCCTGCTCCATAAAGTCCATAGTAGCAGCGCCGTCATGGACTTCGCCGATCTTATGACTCTTACCGGTGTAGTAGAGGATGCGCTCGGTCGTTGTCGTCTTGCCGGCGTCGATGTGCGCGGCAATACCGATATTGCGATAGTCTGCGAGCGGGGTTGTGCGAGGCATATTAAACTTCCCGGATCCTTACCAACGATAATGGGAGAAGGCGCGATTGGCCTCTGCCATCTTGTGGGTATCTTCGCGCTTCTTAACGGCGTTACCGCGATTGGCTGCGGCATCGAGAATTTCACCAGACAGGCGACCGGTCATCGTGGTTTCGCCACGCTTACGGGCTGAACCGATGATCCAGCGGATCGCCAGAGCCCGCGAACGGTCAAGGCGAACTTCCACCGGCACCTGATAGGTGGCACCACCAACGCGGCGCGAACGAACTTCCAGCGCTGGGCTGACGTTCTTCAGTGCCTCGTGGAAGACCTGCAGCGGATCCTGCTTGGTCTTATCCTGAATGACGTCGAAGGCGCCGTAGAGAATGTTCTCAGCGCAAGACTTCTTGCCGTCATACATCAGGCTATTCATAAACTTGGCAACAACCAGATCACCAAACTTGGCATCCGGGTTGATTTCGCGACGATCTGCGCGGCGACGACGAGCCATAACTAAACCCTCTCTTACTTCGGACGCTTAGCGCCATAAAGCGAACGGCGCTGTTTGCGATCCTTGACGCCCTGCGTGTCGAGCACACCACGAATGATGTGGTAGCGCACGCCAGGTAAGTCCTTCACGCGGCCGCCGCGGATCAGCACAACCGAGTGCTCCTGCAGATTATGGCCTTCGCCAGGAATGTAGGTCAGCGCTTCGTAGCCATTGGTCAGACGCACCTTGGCAACTTTACGCAAGGCCGAGTTCGGCTTTTTCGGCGTCGTGGTATAGACGCGCGTACAAACTGCCCGCTTCTGGGGGCACTCTTGCAGTGCCGGAACCTTATTGCGCTTGGGCTTTACGCCCCGCGGCTTGCGGATCAACTGGTTGATCGTCGGCATTCGTCTTCCCGTTTTCTCCGACGGCATGAACCGCCGCCTTCGACTTCGATTATTGCCGGGCACACCATGTGTTCGGCAACGACTAAACCGGACTCAGACAATTTCCCGTACCGGGAAGCTGTCCGCTCCGTAAAAAGCGCGGAGGACTTGAGGCCCGAGGGCCTAACAAGTCGCGCGATCTCACGCGTTTCACTGACTTTCCAACATCGTTTCCGCGAAACCGCAGACGGCCTGTTTACGAAAGGTGGCGCTGTATAGGCGGAACTCGGGGGACAGGTCAAGGGCCATAGGCCAAAATCGCCTCATAAACGCTATATTGTATTAACCCGCCCCCCGCCGCAGGCCATTCACCGGGGCCAGCCGCCCATTGTACCAGCCCGGCACAGTCCACAGGGTTATCCACAGAACGGCAGTTATCGCTTTTTTACCTTGAATCTGTTCATATTTTTCCAATATAGCCATGGTAGTTGACGGAATTGATCGGAAAAGGGCAAGCTCAAAGCCTGTCAGGTTAAGGAAACCCCATGATTGTCTGTATGTGTAGCCGGATGACAGATGCCCAGGTGCGTGAAGCTGCCGCCAAAGGGGCAAAAACCGTCGCGGACGTATTCCGAGTCTTAAATAAGCGGCGCAGCTGCGGCCAATGCAGCGACGATATAGAATCGGTGCTCGATCAGGTGAAGGCAGAAAGCGCCGGGCAGAAGGCATCCGCCACGTAAATAGCGGCACTTTTACGGGCCAAATGGCCAGCCCGCGGGCGAGAATCGCTAGCCCTTTAAGCAAATCCCTTTAACGATTCACCGGCAGTTTATTGACGTCATAGCCCGGCCCGAAATCGATCAGCAGAATCGGTCCCAGATCCAGCGTCTGGATTCCGGTGGCAAAATTGAGTGATCCAGCCATCGTAGCCTTGGCATACGCCTTCTGCGCCACCGCCCTTACATAATACATCTTCCACTGACTGGTCAGCGCCAGCGTCTCCTGCGCCCCCAGACTGGTATAGGGCGCGGCGGATTCCTGCAGACGGGCCAGCAGGGTAATTGTGCTTTGCCCGGCAGGCGGCACCACCGCCCGCGCCCAGAAGGCCAAAAGCAGCACATCATCTTTGGCCACCGGCTTTACGTTGCCCGCCATGCCGCCGGCATCCCAGGGATTGGCCCCCTCGGCGGAAATGGTAACCCGCTCCGCCGTGCCACCCTGCACCGTCTTGTCGGCAATCAGCTCCCCTTTGGCGATCGCACCAAACACCGCCCAGCCGCGGGCCGGATCGTTCACCATGCGGCTAGCCAGCTCCCCCGCCCCGCCCGCGCCGCCGCCCCCCGAAGCTCCCTGCGCGAGAAGTGGGAGCGATACCATTCCCAGAAAAACCAAAACACACAGCAGAAACAACCACATTGTCGCTTTCACAGCCGTTACTCCCCGGTATTTTTACTTTTTATTATGGAAGAATTGTGCGGTGGGATGACGCAGATTACAACCTTAAAATGCGCATCTGCGGCAGATATGCTTGTTGATGATTTTTAAGCGGCCGCACCGAGAAAGATGCCAGTGATCGCCACACCCGGACGCTATACTCTATTATTACTGCTCTGCCTGTTGTGCCCGTGTGGCCCCGCACTGGCACAGGAAGCCTGGAACCCGCTGCCCGCCCCGGCCTGCCTGAAAGCCGATGCCACCACCGGCAAGGCGGCCTGTCAGGTAGCACTGAAAGATTTACGGGCTGCAGTCGCTGCCCATCCCAAGGATGCCACCTTCCGTTTTGCCCTTGCCGTGGCCGAACTGCGCGCCGGAGAGGTTAACCAAGGCGAGAGTGATGCGGCGGCAGCCCTGAGCCTGCAGGATTCCATTGAAGGGCTTCTGATCCGCGACGGCATCATAATCGATGTAAACAATCCGCAGATGGATGCACTGTTTGCCGCCGATCAGGCTGACCGCGCCCCCGGCACGAAGTGGACAGAGGAAACCAGTCTCAGGGTATACCAACAGGATCAGGCCCGGCGCGGACAGACCCGCACCATGCTGCAGCAGCATCAGCTGCACAGTGGCGATGATTTCGTCCATGCCGCTTTCATTTTTCAGCACGGCGAAACGCCCGCCGATTATATGCTGGCCCACATACTGGCGATGACGGCCATGACACGGGGAAACGCATCAGACAGTCATGGCCAGACTGCTGCCTGGATCGCCGCCGCCACGCTGGACCGCTATCTGCTCGAAACCAAGCAGAAGCAGATTTTCGGCACCCAGTTCGGCACGAAGAAAGACACTTCGGAAATGGAATTCAGCCCGGCTGACCTGAACCAGATTCCAGATGACATCCGCTGGACTTTCGGGGTTCCATCGCAGGCCGAACAGTTAAAGATGCTGCGCAAACTCAACTATAGCGACGGCAAGGACGACAAAAAGTAATTACCCCCGCCCAGCGGCGGCCCAGTCGCGCACCTGCGCCGCCAGCCCCTTCAGGGTGGCGACGACATCGGCCAGCCTTGCCTTGGGGCCCATCTGGTCGCGAATCCACTCTTCGGCCACCGGGCGGGCGCATTCCCACATATCAAAGTCGGCATCAAGGCTGCGGGCGACGCCCTCGACCACCACCATGGTCTTCTGCAGCAGCAGAAGCTGGGGCTGGGTCTGCATGCCGAAGCGCCGCGTGGTGTCGAACAGCTGCTGCAACAGGGCGGCCATCGAAATCTCGCGCGGCGGGCGGGTCAGCACCGGTTCCGCAATGGCGCGCAGGGCCTGGGCCAGCAGCGCCTCGTCATGGGCTGCGCTCACCGTGCCATAGGCGATATGGGCGCGGGCGACGCGGGCATAGTCACGCTGCAAAAAGCCCAGCAGCACATCGGCCATAAAGCGGCGGGTCTTCAGATCCAGCCGCCCCATGATGCCGAAATCCACCACCGCGATACGGCCATCAGCGGTCGCAAAGACGTTGCCGGGATGCATGTCGGCGTGGAAATAGCCGTCACACAGCGCCGAGCGCAGCAGACGGCGCACCAGCGCCAGCGCCAGCGCTTTGGGGTCGAGCCCCGCGGCTTCCAGCGCCGGTTTGTCGCTGATCTTAATGCCATCAATCCATTCGGTGGTCAGCACGCGCTGGGCGGTACGTGACCAGTCCACCGCCGGAACGTGAAACGCGGCATCAGCTTTGGTACGGTCGGCCAGTTCCGAGGCCGCCGCGGCTTCCATCCGCAGATCCAGCTCGACCGTCACCGCATCGGCCAGCGTCTCAACCACCGCGACAAAGCGCAAACGCCGCGCCTCGGCCGAGAAGCGCTCGGCCAGCCGGGCGGCATAGGCAAAGGCGGCCATGTCTTTGGCAAAGACCACCTCGATCGCCGGGCGCAGCACCTTGACCGCCACCTTGCGCGGCGGATCATCCAAAGTCAGCGCCGGATGAACCTGCGCAATCGAGGCGGCGGCCACCGGCTCGCCAAACTCGGCAAACAGATTCTTGACCGACTTGCCCAAAGACTGCGCCACCACCCGTTTGGCATCGACCGTGGAAAAGGGTGTGAGCTTATCCTGCAGGGACGACAGGGCGGCAGCGGTTTCGGCCCCGACGACATCGGGGCGGCAGGCCAGCACCTGTCCCAGCTTGATCGCCGTCGGCCCCAGACTTTCCAGCGCCCGGGTCAGGCGCAGACCGACCGGCCCCTCGGCCTTGCTGGAAAACAAACCGCGCATCAGCCGCAGCGGCCAGGGGTAGCGGGCTGCAACCTCGCGCGGCAGCAGCACGTCATACGAACCCAGCCCCTGAGCAATCTGCCACAGGCGGGCGATATGACCCAACGCCGCCATCAGACCTTCCACGCCGAATGAAGCGCCGCGATACCGCAGGACAGGTTGCGGTACTTGGCCAGTGACAGCCCGGCAGCTTCGATCATGTCCTTGAATTTTTCCTGCGGCGGAAAACGGCGGATGCTCTCGATCAGATATTGATACGAGTCCGCATCGCCGGTGACGACATAGCCGACCTTGGGCAGCACGGCGAAAGAATAGCGGTCATAGAGCTTGGCCAGCGTGGGCACCGCAACCTGCGAGAATTCGAGGCAGAGGAACCGCCCGCCGGGTTTGAGCACCCGCGCGGCTTCGGACAAGGCCTTGTCGATATGGGTCACGTTCCGGATACCGAACGAGATGGTATAGGAATCGAAGCTGTTATCGGGGAACGGCAGGCTTTCCGCACTGCCCTCGACCCAGCTGACGGCATGCTCCCCCGCCTTGTCGGCGCGTTTTTTTCCTTCGGCCAGCATGTCGGGATTGATGTCGCACACGGTCACTGCCGCCTCGCCACCATGGCGGCGGGCGCGGGCCGCGATCTTGAAGGCGATATCCCCCGTACCGCCGGCCACATCGAGCGATTTCCAGCCCGCTTGCGGATTGAGCCAGTCGATCATCGCCGCCTTCCACAGACGGTGGATGCCGACGCTCATCAGATCGTTCATCAGATCATAGCGGCTGGCGACCGAAGAAAAGACCTCGGCCACCAGCGATTCTTTCTGACCTTCGGGCACTTCGCGAAAGCCGAAGGAGGCGGTGTGTTTGTTCGCAGTCATAACCCGACCTTATCGAAAACCCATCCGGGTGGCCAGCCTTACTGGCAAGCCTTACTGGCCCGCCTTTACAGCCCACATCAACGGCAGTCTTACGCATACCCGACAGGCCTGAGCCGCCCACGGACAGCTCATAAAACGCTCTTGCAATCGGCGCCAGTGCGATAGTCTTGGGCGAGAAGCTTTACCCATTGCTGACCCGAAGGATCGCACTGTGCCCGAATTGCCCGAGGTTGAAACCGTGATGCGGGGCCTGATGCCCGCGCTGGAAGGCAAAATACTGGTCAATGTCCAGCAGCAGAGCCCCGCCCTGCGGGTGCCCTTTCCACCGCGCTTTGCCAAACGGCTGACCGGACGAACCGTGACAACCTTACGCCGCCGGGCCAAATACATTCTGGCCGATCTGGATGATGGCGAAACCCTGATCATCCATCTGGGCATGACCGGGCGGATGCTGATCAGCGCGGGCTGCGGCGCGCCCCGCCCCGGCAAGCATGACCATGTCGTCTTCACCACCGACACGGCGCAGGTGATTTTTCACGATCCGCGCCGCTTCGGCCTGATGATGCTGGTCAGAACCGATCAGCTTGTGGGCCATCCGCTGTTTGCCGGGCTGGGGCCGGAACCGCTGGAACGCAGCTTTACCCCGAAGGTGCTGGCCGCAGCCCTTAAGAACAAGAAGACACCGCTCAAAGCCGCCCTGCTCGACCAGCGGGTGGTGGCGGGCTTAGGCAATATTTATGTCAGTGAAGCTTTATTCGAGGCCCATTTACGCCCCGAACGGCTGGCCGGAACCGTGGCCGACTGCGCCCCGCTTACCGCCGCCATTAAGAAGGTGCTGAAGGCCGCGATCCGGGCGGGCGGTTCGACCTTACGCGATTACCGCCATGCCGATGGCAGCCTGGGCTATTTTCAGCACGCCTTTAAGGTCTACGACCGCAGCGGCCAGCCCTGCCTGGTCTGTGGCACACCGATCAGGCGGATCGTGCAGTCAGGCCGCTCGAGCTATTTCTGCCCCGCCTGCCAGAAGTAACGGGGCAGACATCGCCGACAAAAAACAGGCCCGGACACACCGGGCCTGTTTTGTCTTGTACCACAACGGCTTACTTCCACGTAGCGTGAACTTTAGCCCCCCTTACGACGATCAGATCCGGGGTATCGTGCCAGATGGTGTAATCCGCCGTTCCAGTCGTTCCGAATGGCCCGTCCAGCACAATATTCAGGGTCGGAATATTCGAGCCGCCGAAAACATCCGGAAAGGCTGTACCCGACAGCGCAAAACTATGCTTGGCCGGACCAACACCGGTGACATAATTTTTGCCCTGCAAGGTTACGGCAAAAGTCTTTTTCTCAAGCTGGCCTGAAAAACTGCCGACACCGGCTTCGTCATGACCAACGACGACCAGTGAAACGTCAAGGTTTCGACCGTCATCGATACCACCAATATTCAGATTGCCAATTTTGACATCACTCATTTCACCCTCCATGTTAGTTAAATTAGTAATTTTACATAATACGGTTCTCAAACCACAATTACAACCATAGATTTTATAAATATATACGAAGCAATTAAGGCGTGTACATGCCATTTCCTCGACAAACCCGCCCTGCAATGGCACAAAGTGGCCATGGCCACGATTTTAGTCACCGACAGCATCACCCTCGACGAAGCCGAGCTGACCGAGAGCTTTGTCCGCGCCGAAGGGCCCGGCGGGCAGAACGTCAACAAGGTGTCGAGCGCGGTGCAGCTGCGCTTCAATGCCGCTTTGTCACTCAGCCTGCCCGAACCGGTGCGCTTCCGCCTGATGCAGGCGGTGGGCACCAAGCTGACCAAGGACGGGGTGATCGTGATTACCGCCCAGCGCTTTCGCGACCAGCCGCGCAACCGGGCCGACGCACGGGCGCAATTGTTCGCCATGATCCGCGCGGCGGCGGTCGAACCCAAATACCGCCGCAAGACCCGGCCCACCCGCGCATCGAAGGAAGAACGCCTCGGTGATAAGAAAAGCCGCGGCCGCATCAAGGCGGGCCGGGGCCGCCCCGGGCTGGACTAGCCCGCCCAACACGCGCCCCTGCCGGATAGAACGCCCCTACCACAGCCACCCAAGATTGTGCATACTGCTTAAAAGCAAGGGGGGAAGTCTTCAAGGCGACGGCACCTGCCACGCCGCAGGCGCTTTACCCCCTTAGCATCCGGGATGGCGCGTCACATGAACGAAACCACCAACATCGCAATGCCCCCGCCCGTGCCGCCGGCGGCGATGCTGTACCAGCATCTGACGGATCAGTTTCAGGCCGATCCGGACTTACGCTTTCAGCATGGCACCGCACTTTTGCAGCTGGGCCGCACCGAGGAAGGCATCGCCGATCTGACCCGTGCGCTGGCGCAGAAACCCGATCAGCCGATGGCGCTGGCCCATCTTGGCAACGGGTTACGCGATCAGGGCTATCTGCAGGAAGCGATCGACAAATACAGCCGCGCCATTGCGCTGAAACCCGGTTACGCCATGGCGTTTTATAACCGCGCCAACGTCCGGTACGAGCTTAAGGACATGGTTGGCGCGCTGGCCGATTACGATCAGGCCATTGCCCTGCGCCCGGAGATGATCGAGGCCTATATCAACCGCGGCAGTCTGCTGCACGGACTGGGGCAAACCGCACGGGCTTTGGCGGATTTCGACCGCGTCGTCGCCCTGCAACCCGATCATGCCGAAAACCACAACAATCGCGGCACCATATTGCTGGCACTTGACCGCCCGGCAGACGCTTTGGCCAGCTATGACAAAGCCCTCGCCCTCCGCCATGATTATGCCGAAGCCCATAAAAACCGTGGCAACGCGCTTGAAGCGCTGGGCCGCAGAGCCGAAGCGCTTGAAGCCTTTCGCCATGCCTGTGCCATTCGGCCAGACTTAAGCCAAAGCCTATTATAACCGTGCCGACATCTGGACCCCCGTGGCAACCTCTGGTATCCCGGTGGAAAGATTTTTCGCGAACCCACATGCGGATAGGAAAACCGCATCGCCGCTGCGATCTGCGTGCGACTAAAAACGGTTTGCCCGAACACTGAAGCGGCGGATGGCGTGCAGCATGAGTGAGACATCCGAAACCGATCCGAACACGATTTTCCGCATGGCGGTGGCTTTACATCAGGAAGGCAACATCACCCTTGCCGCCGAGGTGTATGAACGCCTGCTCACGCAGTTTGCCACCGATCCCGGTTTGTTATTTCAGCTCGGCACCGCGTGCCTGCAACTGGGCCGCACCGAGGAAGGTATCAAATATCTCGCCCACACGCTGTCGATCAAACCCGATCAGCCGATGGCGCTGGCCAATCTGGGCAACGGTTTGCAAAGCCTCGGCAACCTGCCCGAAGCCCTCGCCTGTTTTGAGCGGGTGGTGGCGCTCGATCCGACCTCGGTCAAAGCCTACAACAATCTTGGCAATGCGCTGCGTGATCTGGGCCGGCCCCAGGACGCGCTGGAAAAATACAGCCACGCCATCACGCTGAAGCCCGATTACGCCGAAGCCTTTTATAACCGCGCCAATGCCAGACGGGATCTCGGCGACAGCGCCGGGGCGCTGGCCGATTACAGTCAGGCCCTGACACTGCGCCCGCAAATGGCCGAGGCCTATATCAACCGCGGCAGCCTGCTGGTCAGCACCGGTGCCACCGATCAGGCTTTGGCGGATTTTGATCGGGTCATTGCGCTGCGCCCCGATCTGGCCGAGGCCCATAACAATCGCGGCAATATCCTCTTGGCGCTGAACCGCCCGGAAGAAGCCCTGGCGTGTTTTGAAACCGCCGTCGCCCGAAAAAAAGACTATGCCGATGGTCACAGTAACCGTGGCAACGCGCTGTATGCGCTGGGCCGGATGGAGGCCGCGCTGCAGGCATTCGAGCAAGCCATTGCCCTGCGCCCCGACTTTGCCGAAGGCCATTACAATATGGCCAACACGCTGGTCGCACTGAAGCGAAGCGAGGAAGCCATTGGGGCCTTTGCCGCCGCCATTGCCATTCGCCCCGATTACGCCGAAGCCTATTATAACCGAGCCAATACGCAACTCGCGCTGAAACGTCCGGCGGATGCACTCGCCGATCTGGACATCGCGCTCACATTGGGGTTGCCCAGAGCGCCGGCACAAACGCCATCGCCCAGACCGGGCCGCAAGGGCCAAGCACCGACCAATGCCGACATCCACAATAATCGCGGCAATGCGTTGATGGCGTTGCACCGGCCGCAGGACGCACTGGCGGCCTATCTTGAGGCCATCGCCGGGAAAGACAATTTTGCCGAGGCGCATTACAACGCGGCCAGTGCCCTGCTGGATCTGCGGCGGCCAGAAGAAGCGCTGGAACGCTGCGACGATGCCATCGCCATGGATGACAGCAATCCCTCGGCCCACAATATCCGCGGCGTTACCTTGCTCGATTTGCTTTTGCCGCAGGATGCCATCGCCGCGTTTGACCGCGCCATTGCCCTGCGGCCCGATTTTGCCGAAGCCATCAGCAACCGTGCGCTGGCGCTCAAAAGTCTGAAGCGGTTTGACGAAGCGCTGGCCGAACTTAACCGGGCCTATGCACTCAACAAGACGCTGTCGTCGATCCCGTGGAACAAAGCGCTGATCACCCTGTTACAGGGCGATCTGGTCGAAGGCTGGCACCTTTATGAATGGCGCTGGGAGGGGTCCAAAATGCAGGAAGACCGCCCCAGCTATACCCAGCCCTTATGGACCGGGGCCGAAGCACTGGATGGCAAAACCATTCTGCTGCATGCCGAGCAGGGCTTTGGCGACACCCTGCAATTTATCCGCTATTGCCCGCTGGTGGCGCGTCTGGGGGCCAAGGTGCTGGTGGTGGTGCAACCGGCGCTGTACGAACTGTTTCAATCACTGCCGGGCGATTATCAGCTTTACATCGATGGCGCTATACTGCCGCCCTTTGATCTGCAATGCCCGCTGATGAGCCTGCCGCGGGCCTTTGCCACCACGCTCGACACCATCCCGGCGGAGGTGCCCTATCTCGCCCCTGACCGGGCACGGCTGGCCGACTGGCAGCACCGCTTAAGTAAAAAGCGAAAAGCCCGCATCGGTCTGGTGTGGTCGGGCCGTTCGGAATACGCCCCGGACCGCGCCCGTAGTCTGCGGCTGGAACAGCTTAGTCCGCTGCTGGACTTGCCGCTGGAATTTCACGTTTTACAGAAAGAAATCCGCGATTACGATGCGGCGGTCCTCGACCGCTTTGCCAATGTCACCACCCATTGCCAGGCGCTCAAGGATTTCTCGGACACCGCCGCGCTGACCGCCCAGATGGATCTGGTTATCGCGGTTGATACCTCGGTGGCGCATCTGGCCGGGGCCATTGGCAAACCGTTCTGGGTGCTGCTGCCCTTTGTACCGGACTGGCGCTGGCGGCTCGATCGTGCCGACAGCCCGTGGTACCCAACGGCGGAACTGTTCCGCCAGCCCGCCAACACCGATTGGGACAGCGTGATCGCCACCGTGGCCAAGAGATTGGCGCAGCAGTTTTGTATGTGAAGCCAGATTGTGACTGACGACGACACCCTTTTTCAACAGGCCATGGCCCGCCATCAGGCCGGCGATGTTACCGCCGCGGCCACACGGTACCGTGACTTACTCACCCGCCATCCACAGAATCCACGGCTTTACAGCCTGCTGGGTTCGGCGGAAATGGCGCTGGGCGGGCGGGACAATGCGCTGACGTATCTGACCCGGGCCTTGCAACTTGATCCGCACCAGCCCGATGCCAGCTACAATCGGGCGATCCTGTTACAGGCGCTGCAGCGCTGGCAGGAAGCCCTCGCCGCCTTTGACCATTGCCTGGAATTAAACCCCGGTCAGGTGGCGGCCCATGATCGCCGGGGGGCTGTTCTGGTCGCGCTGGGCCGCAAAATAGAAGCGCTTGCAGCCTATCGCAAGGCCGCCCAGTTTGCCCCGCAGGCCCCGCAGGCCCATTACCGTGTCGGCGTCATGGCGCTGGAGGTAAAGCTGTTAGAGGACGCACTGGCGTCCTTTGATACCGCCCTGCGACTGGCACCGAACTTCCTCGAAGCGCTGACCAACCGGGCCACCACCCTGCAACGGATGGGGCGGTATCAGAAGGCGCTGGACGATTTTGACCGTGCACTGACAATGGCCCCGGATTTTGCCACCGCCCATTACAATCGCGGCAATCTGCTTAAAGACATGATGCGCCTTACCGACGCGCGGGCCAGCCTGAAACGGGCCCGCGACTGTGATCCGAATCTGGCGCAAGCCTATTGGAACGAAGCTCTGGTGTGCCTGCTGATGGGCAATTTTGAGGCCGGATGGCCGCTGTATGAATGGCGCTGGAAAAACCCGGAGCTGACACATCCGGACTGGCTGAAAACCACCGCGCTGTGGCGGGGCGAAGCGATAAAAGACCGCACACTGATTATCCGCACCGATCAGGGCTATGGCGATTATATTCAGTTCTGCCGCTTCGCCATCACGGCGCGGGCGCGGGGGGCGCGGGTTATTCTGTCCGCGCCGCAAGCCCTGTGCCGCCTGCTGCGCAGCTTTAAAAATGTGACCGTGGTGGCCGATGGCGAAGCCCTGCCCGCCGATGGTCTGCATGTGCCGGTGTTAAGCCTGCCTCAGCTTTTTGCGGTCACACAGGAAACTATTCCGCCCGCACCCTATCTGGCAGCGGACCCGGCCTTGCGGGAAAAAATCCGGGCCACACTGGGCGCGAAACAGCGCCCCCGTATCGGGCTGGCGATCAGCGGCAATGCCAACCATCAGAATGATGCCAACCGGTCAATTCCGCTGGCCGCACTGGCCCCGCTGCTGGGGCTGCCCTGTGATTTTTATCTGGCCCAGCAGGGCTTGCGCCCCGCCGATCTGGCAGAAGCTGCCCGCTGGCCCAATCTGCATCTGCCGCCGCTTGAAGATTTTGCCGACACAGCGGCGCTGATTGCCGAAATGGATCTGACCATCAGCGTCGATAGCGCCCCGGCCCATGTCGCCGGGGCCATCGGCGCACCGGTGTGGGTACTGCTGCCCTTCTCGCCCGACTGGCGCTGGCTGACCGAACGGGACGACAGCCCGTGGTACCCGACGGCAAAACTGTACCGCCAGCCCGCACCGGGGGACTGGGAGACGGTCATCAGGGCGGCCACAACCGGCTTGAGCGGTTACATTAGCGCTTCGTTCACGTAATAATCGAAGTTATGCAAAATTAACGAATGATACGATTTCTCCTCTTGACCTATTTGTGCTCATCTGTAGCATAAAGAAAGTTCCGGCCGAGTGGCCGGTGTTTTTGCCCCGGGTATATACTCAATCGGAGTATAATTGGTGTGAAGATGACAGAACCCCAGATGAACGAGCCCTTGCCCTTCACGCCCGAAGTTGCGCGTTTAGCGGCCCCGTATTACGCAAAAGTGGCCCATGTCGTGCCAGAAATCGAATGGCCGGCCTATGCCCCCTATGTCGTGGCGATCAACCGCCTGAAGGCCGAAAAGAACGCGGTCATTCTGGCGCATAACTATATGACGCCGCAGATTTTCCACACCGTGGCCGACTATCGCGGTGACAGCCTGCAGCTGGCGCGACTGGCGTCTGAGACCGATGCCAGGATCATCGTTCAGGCCGGTGTGCATTTCATGGCAGAAACCTCCAAGATTCTGTCGCCGGAAAAGACCGTGCTGATCCCCGATCCGCTGGCGGGCTGCTCGCTGGCCGAATCGATCACTGCCGAAGATGTGCGGGGCTTAAAAGCCCGGCATCCCGGTCTGCCGGTGGTGACCTATGTCAACACCTCGGCGGCGGTAAAGGCCGAAAGCGATGTTTGCTGCACCTCGGCCAATGCCCGGCAGGTGGTGGAAGACATCGCCGCGGAATGGGGCGTGCCAGCCGTGATCATGATCCCGGACGAGTTTCTGGCGCTGAACACCGCACGGCTGACCAAAATCCAGATCATCACCTGGAAGGGCCATTGCGAAGTGCACGAGCGCTTCACCCCCGCCGACATCCGCGCCTTCCGTGACGGCGCGCCCGATGTGGCGGTGCTGGCCCATCCCGAATGCCCGCCCGACGTGCTGGCCGAAGCCGATTTCGCCGGTTCCACCTCGGACATGCAGAAATATATCGCGCAGCATCGCCCGAAAAAGGCGGTTCTGGTGACGGAATGCTCGATGAGCGACAACATCGCCGCCGACTATCCCGACATTCAATTCGTGCGCCCGTGCAATCTGTGTCCGCACATGAAGCGCATCACTTTGCCAAAGATCCTCACGGCGCTGGAGACCAATACCGTCGCGGTTACGGTCGACGCTGAAACCGCGGTCAAGGCTGCCCGCGCGGTGGAACGGATGCTGAAAGTTGGCACAAAAAAGGAAGCGGTGGCCGCGTAAGGACGGCGTAAAATGTCCCGTCAAATCGATACCGTATATGAAACTAATGGCGCCCTGATACTGGGCGCTGGTGTGGCGGGTCTTTTTACCGCCCTCAAGCTTGCCCCCTACCCCGCGCTGGTGCTGGCCGAAGGCCTGCCCGGCCACAGCGGGTCGAGCGCCAAGGCGCAGGGCGGCATCGCCGCCGCCGTCGCCCCCGGTGACAAATGGCAGGATCACGCCGCCGACACGGTGGCTGCCGGGGCGGGTCTTACC
>JBAVPS010000310.1:0-6642 GCA_049693315.1 Rhizomicrobium sp.
ATATTGGCCACTGCGTGGCTTACACGGAGGATCGGGAAGAACAGTATCGTAGACTGGAGCTTTATAATCTGTCGGAGGATTTCAGTACGCCGCAGCGGATTGCCTTTGGCAAGCTGTCCGGGGCGTCGTGGGCGTATTCCGAGGCTCATGCGAAATACGAAATGGGCGAGACCACATTGCCGCGCGAACAGGTCTATGCGCAGGCGGTTGGTGCCAAGCAGAAAGATTTTCATTATAAAATCAAGGCGCTGGAGGCCCGGATTTTCCCGCCGGACCGCAAGGGCGGCTATAAGCCGGATCAGGCGGACAAGGAGCTGAACAGCCTGTACCACCGGATTGTAAGCGGGCCGTGGGCCGACCCGGCGGATCATCCCGGTGCCGTGACGTTAAGCGGTCTGCGCCGCACCGAACGGGCGTGGGTTGCCTATAAGGATGCCTGGAATACATTCGTGCAGTTGCGGCAGCCCGGCTCCGGTATTAGCCCGGAGGTACAGGCCTATCTGACCGAGGAACGTGTGCGCGATCTGAAAGCAGCCTATGGTGAGAAGTAGCGGGCACATCTGAAACACCTTCAGGATGCCTGCCGCTGTTCCGCATGGGCCTGACGCATGATCTGGATGCCGCCCCACAGGCCCAGTGCGCCCATGATGGCGGCGACAATGACATCGGGCCAGCCGGTGCCGGTGCCGAACACACCCAGCGCGGCCAGCATCACGGCCAGATTGCCAATGGCGTCGTTGCGCGAGCAGATCCAGACCGAGCGGCGGTTGGCATCGCCCCGGCGGAAACGATAGAGCATCACGGCCACACCGCCATTGGCGACAAGGGCCGCCAGACCAACGCCGCCCATAACCCCCGCCTGCGGTACGGTTGCGTGGAACAGATGCCATAGCGTGCTGGCCAGCACCCACAGCGCAAAGACCAGCATGGTGGCACCTTTGACCATCGCGGCGCGCGATCGCCATTTCAGGGCCATGCCCGCCACGCCAAGGCTGATGGCGTAATTGACCGCATCGCCAAAAAAGTCGAGCGCATCGGCCTGCAGCGCACTCGATCCGGCGGCTATACCGGCGATGATCTCGGCCAGAAAGAAACCACCATTGACGATAAGGGCGATCCACAGCACCCGCCGCCATTGCGCGCTGTTTGTGGGCGCTGGGGCTTGGCAATCGTGACAACAGGCCATGTTTTCCTCGACAAAACGCAACAGGACAGTCACTCTAAACCCTGTAGTCACTACAGGGTCAACTTGTATGAGCGAGACTTTTAGCATCGGCGATCTGGCCCGCGTCACCGCCACCAGGGTCGAGACCATCCGTTATTACGAAAAGATTGCTCTGCTGCCATCCCCGCTGCGCAGTGCCGGTAATTATCGCGTTTATGATCAGAGCCATCTTGAGCGTTTAAGTTTTATCCGGCGTGGCCGCGATCTCGGCTTCTCGCTCGACGAGGTGCGGACGCTGCTGGCCCTTGCGGACGATCGTAAGCGGTCCTGTGCGGATGTCGATCGGATTGCCCGCGCCCATCTGGCCGAGGTCGAACGCAAACTGGCCGATTTAAACACGCTGCGCCGCGAGCTGAAACAGATCATCAGTCAGTGTGGTCACGGTACGATTGACGAATGCCGGATCATCGGCGCGCTGGCCCCGGTGCGAAAATAATACCTTTATTGCTGCGTGCATCTGTACACACACACGAAATGCTGATCAGCCCTTATAACGCAGTGCGCTTAGCAGCAGGCTGAAAGCGGGCGTGGGTTGGCGGCGGCTTGGATAGTACAGGTAATAACCATCAAATGGCTCGCACCACGTATCCAGTATGCGCACCAGTGAGCCATCGGTCAGTTGTTTTTTGACATGATCCTCAAGCAGAAACGCGATGCCGTGCCCGGCAACCGCGGCATCCACAATCAGGTCCCCATCGTTGAGCACCAGTTGCCCCTCGGTTTTGACTTTCAGTTCCCGGCCCGCTTTTTCAAACTCCCACACATAAATTCCGCCCGCGCTGGGAAGGCGGTAATTTATGCAGGCGTGCTGCGCCAGATCTTCCGGCGTTTTGGGTGTTCCGCGTTTGGCAAAGTAGGTGGGGGCCCCCACGGCGGCCATACGCAGCTTCGGCCCGATGGACGCGGCAATCATGTCCTTTTGTAAACTCTCACCAAGGCGTACCCCCGCATCGAAACGTTCGTTAACGATGTCGGTCAAGCCATGGTCAATATTCAGTTCGATCGATATGTCCGGGTATTCTGCTGTCAGCCTGTCAATAACAGGCCAAAGTATGGTTGTGGCCGCATGCTTCGATGTCGAGATGCGAACAGTGCCTGCCGGGCGTTCGCGCAGTTCGGTAAGCGCGGCAAGTTTCTGATCAATCTCGTCAAGGGCCGGCCTCAGCGTTTTGATCAGCTGTTCCCCGGCTTCAGTCAATGCGACGCTGCGTGTTGTGCGGGTAAGCAGCCGCAGCCCTAGTTTTGCTTCCAATCGCCGGATTGAATGGCTGAGTGCAGATTGCGACAGGCCAAGTTGTGCCGCCGCCCGCGTGAAATTGCGTTCATCTGCGACGGCAAGAAACAACGACAAACTTCCTAATTCTTCACGCCACATTGCGCACCTCAAATCAGACCATTCATGACAATATGTCATAAACCCAAGAAATTCTCTTGGTCTAATCAGAATAATAATTAAGGCCTATTTTTGATGCGAAACTAAGCACGCTTTTGAATTGAAGATCGATCCCAGATTCGTTGATAGGTGAAATAAAATGGCACATGAAAATAACGGTGGTGTAGGGCGTCGTGGATTCATTGGGGCTGCAGGTGGTCTTGCTGCGGCCTCGCTGATGGGTAGCCCTGCGGTCGCTAAAAGTGCTGGAGGCACTGGCGCCATCACGGTCAGCTATCCGGCGACCAATCTGCATGGGCGGCGAAAGCTGGGAACGCTGGAGGTTTCCAGCGTCGGGCTTGGCGTACAGAATATGAGCCGCACATATCAATCGACGATTCCTACCCGGCCCGAGATGTTGCATATTATCCGGACGGCTTATGAGCATGGTGTGACGTTTTTTGATGCGGCTGAGGCTTACGGGCCGCTTGAGGTCGAGCGTATTCTGGGCGAAGGCGTGGCACCGTTCCGCGATAAGGTGGTGATCGCTTCGAAATTTGGCTGGAATATCGATCCCGAAACGGGTGTTCGCGGGCCGGGGCTGGCCAGCCGACCGCAACACATCAAGCGGGCGGTTGAATTTATGCTGAAACGCCTGCGGACAGATCGGATTGATCTTTTATATCAGCACCGGGTCGATCCTCAGGTTCCGATCGAGGATGTAGCAGGTGCAATCAAAGATCTGAGGGCTGAAGGAAAGGTTTTGCATTGGGGCCTGTCCGAAATGGGGCTCAACACGTTGCGCCGCGCACATGCCGAACTGCCTGTCAGTGCCGTGCAGAGTGAATATTCGATGTTGTGGCGTGGGCCGGAAGATAAGGTTCTTGCGCTTTGTCAGGAGCTTGGTATTGGCTTTGTGCCCTGGAGCCCGCTGGGCGTCGGCTTCCTGACCGGCGCCATTGATGAGCAGACAAGTTTTGGTGGTTTGCTCGCGATGGAAACCCGTTTTGCGTCGGAAAATGTGCCGCACAATCTTGCCTATGTCGCCTTACTCAGAAGTTGGGCGGAACGTAAACGCGCAACTCCCGCACAGATTTCTCTGGCGTGGCTGATGGCGCAAAAGCCGTGGATTGTGCCGATACCCGGTTCAACACAAATGGCGCATATGCTGGAAAATATCGGCGCAGATGCGGTTCGGTTTACACCGGCGGAACTGACAGAGCTCAACCAGTCGGTCGCCGCGATCCAGACCAAGGGGGCCCGTCTGCCCGACATGATACTGGCTTTTTCCGGTGTCGAGGCCCCGCCACGAAACTGACGGTTGCGTGTTTACGGATATAAAAAAGGCGGGGATTGGCCCCGCCTTTTGCATTTGTTCGTGTACAGATTTTAGAACGCCTGACGCAGCACCAGCCGGATGTCGCGGCCCGGCATCATGATGGCGTCTTTGTTGAAAGAGGCGGCGTTACGCTGCACATCATCGGTCATGTTGTGGCCAGATAAAGCAATCTCGAACCCCGGATTATTGTCGAGCGGGTGGACCGAGATATGGAAGCTGAGGTCAACATAGCCCGGCGTCGCCGTGTCATAGTCGCCAAAGTCGTGCTGTGCACCGGCGTAAAGGGCCAGAATGCCGGCCTCGAAATTATCCTGATGCCAGGTCAGGCCGCCACCGACATGATAGGGCGGAATGCGCGGCACATTATCACCACCCGACAAGGTGGCGCGGACATAATCGGCTTGCATCTCCGCCGTCAGCTTGCCCGCACCGGTTTGCAGCAGCGGATAAGTGGTTTTCAGTTCACCGCCCCAGAAATGCGCGCTGGTCTGGGTGTAATTAAGCTGGCGCAAATCGCCGTCACTGCCGCCGCAAACACCAGCATCATCGCAGGTGCGCCCGGTCAGTGCGCCATAGATGTAGTTATCGAACCAGCTGCTCCACAGGCTGGCATCAATGGTCAGATCCCCGCTGCGCACGCGCGCGGTGCCTTCCAGCGAATTGGCCCGCTCGATCTTCAGGCTGGGATCGCCGGTTTCATAGGTCTGTGGGCCATCATGGCCGCCACGGGCGAACAGCTCGGTCTGCGCCGGGGCGCGGCCGGATGTCGAGGCGGTCAGCCCCAGTGTGAGCCAGTCACTGGCGTCGTACATCAGGCTGAGGGCCCCGCTGACAGGGTTGAAGTCCCGCGTGGTATATGCGCCAGATGCCGGTGTGCCGGTAATATGGACGTTTTCGAACCGGCCACCCAGCTGCAACTTCAGGGCATCGGTGATTGGCGCTTCGGTGAACAGGAATCCTGCCGCCGAGGTGGTGTTGGTGGGATACAGATAGCTGCTGTCCTCGCCAATGGCGGAATATTCACGGTGCTGGACCTGAAAACCAACGGCTGACGAAGATAGGGGGCCGATCTCGCCGATCATCTGCTCGCCGCGCATATCGAATTCGCGGTTTTTGAAGGTGGTGTTGACCGAGCCGTCGGGGTTCTTTTCCTCGTGCGAGTAATTGCCGTAACCGCCGTCCAGTGTCAGTGCCCCCAGCGTATCGGTGCCCCAGTCGATCTGTGTGCGTTCCAGCACTTTGGTCTGGCGCATCAGGATATAGGTGTCGTCACTGGGAATGCCGTATTTGGCATCGTACTGCACAATCGCCACACCGGTATGGCTGTTATCGCCATAGAAATAGCTGGTGCCGAGCGAAAGCCCGCTGCCGACAAAAAACGAGTTCGCCTGGGTACCTTTGGGCGTATCGTAGTTTCCGGCATTGCGGTAATAGCCATCGGCGTGAATGGCCCAATCACCGATGCGTGCGTCTGCCTGCGCCGAAGCCTGCCCCATGTTGGAGTTGGAACCATAGGTGCCGGAAACCTCGCCGCTGATGTCCTGATCGGGCAGGGCGGTGGGAACGCGGTTGTTGATGGTATTGACCACGCCACCGATGGCCTGACTGCCATAGCGTAAGGTGGCTGCGCCGCGCACCACTTCGATACTTTCCGCCGATAACGGATCAATCGGCACACCATGGTCCGGGCCGACATCCGAAACATCCAGACTGCCAATGCCGTCCTCGGTCACGCGTACGCGGGTGGCATCCATGCCGCGGATCACCGGGCGGCTGGCCCCGGCCGCGAAACCAGAGCCGGTTACGCCGGGCACGCCGGCCAGGGCATCGGCCAGGCCGATACCACCGCTTTGCAGGATCTGGTCGCGATTGACTTTGCCAGCAATAATGGCCGAAGCGTCGCCATCTGACGAAAGTGGTGTGGCCGTCACCACCACGGTTTCAACCGGGGTGCTATCGGTATTCTGATCGGCCATAGCGTAGGATGTGACGGTAAGCACCAGCGTCGAAACCGACGCGGCACGTAATAACAGAGCGCGAGACATAAGATAAACTCCGCAGACACAGGAACGTTTGCCACGCTGAAAACAGCGGGCGCGATAGAGGAGAACGTTCAGGCGTGCGGTGGGGCGCGGCCCTGCCATGTATGGGTTATCGCCCGTGCAAAGATGCGCGGAACTTCGACCAGCGGCACCAGCGTGAAGCTGACCGATGTAGCCAGTGTTGCGGCAATAGCGGGCAGGACATAGGCCCCGCTGTGGGCCGCTTCCTGACAGAGCGGACACTGATCGGCGTCTAGCGGTGCTTTGCTGCTGGCCGGGCTGGTGACGATTTGCGTGGCCGACGTGGCGGCGCGGGCAAAGCCCAAATTATGGATGTGGGTCTGAATCAGGTAAGTCTGTGTGCTGAAGAAAATCAGTGTCAGCAGCGCAATCAGGGCACGCAGGCGCGGCAAGCTCTGCGCCATCAGCGCATGCACACCTATATGCCTGTTGAATTGCCTGTTCACGCATCACCCCATAAACGTGCCCAAATCTATGGCACTACACTACGCTGCTGGCAATGGCGATATTGTGGCGAGTCTGGTGTTGCATGGTAAATTATTCGTCAGGGTATAAGGATCCTTACCTGACGGTTGTGTCATAATATTTTTATGGAAATGTCGCATTTGAACCGTGGGCGGATGTTTCGGCACCCGCATGGTGC
>JBAVPS010000311.1:0-2368 GCA_049693315.1 Rhizomicrobium sp.
AACTCAAGTCTTACTTCGCTTTTTAGACGCCAAATCCGTTCGCCAGTGAGTGCCACCGGCGTGCGGCGTGGCGGCTGTATACGCACCACTCCCTTCACTGTCAAACGCCAATTGCCACTTTTATGAATTTTTTGCCGGCGGAACTGTGAACATCGTGGCTAAACCGCAGGAAACGGCGATTATGGAGCGCCAAAGATTACTGTACCGTTATAGTAGAATTCCGTAATTAATCATCATTTTAGCGAAATTCCGCCATTTTTAGCCCGCGAACCCGCCTGACGCACCCCAATTAGTAGGGTCAAAAAGGGACTCACCGACGGAATCGGTGGAATCGCCCCGATCCGGCAGCCCCAAAACCGACCTGATCGCCTCAAATAGCGGCTGAACCTCCCCAAATAGCTTCGGTGAAGGCATCGGATTGATTGGTAAGAGGCTTAAGAAGCACCTAACGCCCACGACAAGCATCGCATCGGGTCAGCCTGCCGCATTTTGAGGCAAAGCCCGCTTTGTCTTTAGGCGCGCATCCCGGCAAAATCTGTTTAGTGCCCGAAATAGCGTTTGCAGGGCCATGACTTATCTTGTTGGCCAGCCCCCTCGCACCTTAAGCTCCGGCCAACACCAAGAAAGGGGTATCATGCTTAATCGTCGTCACCTGCTGCTATCGGGCTCGGCTGCCGTGCTGGCCACCATGGTTCCGGCCGGAGCCAAACCGTCGGACGAGGCTGCCAAAATGAATGTCCTGTTCGACAGCTTCATCAATGAACAGATGGAAGTGTCGCCGGAATTCGCCACCGGCCTGGGCCTCGATAAGGATGCCCGCGCCTGGCTGAAAAGCCGCCTGTCCGAAGTCACCCCCGTGGCCGCCGATGCAAACAAGGCCCTGACCGCCAGCCAGCTGAACCGCCTTAAAACGATTAATCGCAAAAAACTCAAAGGGTTAGATGCGACGAACTATGACGCGGTCTATTATCAGCTGGAACAAAACGACCGTGCCAATAAGAAGTTCGCCTTTATTGGTGCCCCCTATGTGCTGCATCAGCTGGGCGGATCGTACCAATCGCTGCCCGATTTCCTCGACAGCCAGCATACGATAGAAACCAAGGAAGATGCTGACGCCTATCTGGCGCGTCTCGACGCCTTTGGCACCATGATGGATCAGGAGGCGGAATCAGTCCGCCACGATGTGGCGATGGGCGTGATTCCGCCCGATTTCGTTATCGACCGCACGCTGGAACAGATGGCACACTTACGCGGGGTTGAGGCAGAGAAGTCTCCGCTGGTCGATTCTGTGATCCGCCGCACCAAGGAAAAGAACATCCCCGGTAATTACGGCGCAGAGGCTGTGGGGATTCTGAACAATGTGGTTTATCCGGCGCTCAGCCGTCAGATCGAGCTGATGAAGAGCCTGCGCCCCAAGGCCGTGCATGACGCCGGGATCTGGCGCCTGCCGCAGGGTGACGAACTGTATGCCGCAGCTCTGGAAGCACAGACCACCACCACCAAAACGCCGGAAGAAGTCCACCAGCTTGGTCTGGAAGTGGTGAAAGACTGCACATCGCAGATTGAAGCGATCATGAAATCGCAGGGCATGACCAACGGCACCGTCGGCCAGCGCCTGCGTGCCATGTTCGACGATCCGAAGTTCCGTTACGAGAATACCGATGCGGCCAAGGAAAAGCTGATCGCCGACCTTAACGTCAAGATCGGTCAGGTCCAGGCAGAGCTGCCGGCCTATTTCGGTGCCAAGCCGAAGGCGGGCGTGCAGGTAAAGCGCGTGCCCAAATATATCGAGGCCGGCGCACCCGGCGGCTATTACAACAGCCCGTCGCTCGATGGCAGCCGCCCCGGCTTCTATTACATCAACCTGCGCGACACGGCGGAAGTGCCGAGTTGGACTCTGCCCACCCTGACCTTCCACGAGTCGATTCCCGGCCATCATCTGCAGATCTCGATTGCTCAGGAGGCCCCGCTGCCGATGCTGCGCAAGATTTCGCAGTACAACGCCTATGTCGAAGGCTGGGCGCTCTATGCCGAACAGCTGGCGGTCGAGATGGGGCTTTATCAGAACGACCCCATGGGCCATATTGGCCAGTTGCATGACGCCATGCTGCGCGGCGTACGTCTGGTGGTTGATACCGGCATGCATGCCAAGAAGTGGAGCCGGGAACAGGCTATCCGCTATTACGCCGACACGCTGGGCGACCCGGACAGCGGGGCGACCACCGAAATCGAGCGCTATTGCGTATGGCCCGGTCAGGCCTGCGGCTACATGATTGGCAAAATCACCATCCTGCGTTTGCGGGATATGGCCAGGGCCAAGCTTGGTTCGAAATTCGACATCCACAAATTCCATGACACGGTGCTGTTG
>JBAVPS010000312.1:0-2174 GCA_049693315.1 Rhizomicrobium sp.
TCTGCGCCCCATGCACGGTCTGGGTGGTGGAAATGCCCACCACGGTGGGCAAAAGCCGGGCGGAAAGATCGGCGAAGGAATCCGGAGCCCCGCGCGCAAAGGCCGGTGCCGCAAAGCCCGAAACCAATCCCACCATCAGCAGGGTCATAAAAACCGCTGCAATCCGCCATAAACGCATAATGCCAGTCCATTCAAATCCGAATCGCTGTCAGCATAAGCCAGCGGACGGGCCAGCCCCAAACGCCACGCGGCAAAATCCGATCACAGAGTATTGTACCGCTTTATTCGCGGTGTTCGTTTTTACCCGCCCCTTTACGACGCGGTTTTTCCACGGCCAGCGGTTCCAGCGGCAAGGCCGTGGTCGCCTTAACATCAGATAACGCGATGGCAGAATTGATTTCCTGTACGCCGGGTAATTGCGAAAGACGGTCATAGAAAAACCGCTCATAGGCTTCGACATCTTTGGTGACGATGCGCAACAGAAAATCGTCCCCCCCCATCAGCACATAACATTCCATCACTTCGCTGAAGGCCGCCACGGCTTTGGAAAAATCGGTCAGATTGGCACGGCCATGGGCCGATAATTTGATGCGGGCGAAAACCTGGGTGTTGAGGCCAAGCTTGCGCCGGTCGAGCAGCGTCACCTGACGGGTGATATAGCCTTCGTCCTTTAAGCGCTGCACCCGCCGCCAGCAGGGGGACTGCGACATGCCGACCTTTTCCGCCAGATCGGCCACCGACAAAGCGGCATCCTCCTGCATCAGCCCAAGCAGCTTCAAATCGGTCGCATCCAGCCCTTCATGCATTTTTGTACCCCAATATTGCCGAATAAGGGGGTGAACTATACCTTACAACAGGGATTTCCTGCAATATAGGAAGGACATTTCTTAACGACCCGGTGTAGCCTCCTGCTGTCACAGGAGACCTTGATGCTGACACTTACGACCATCCCGAAAGACGGTTACGAGCGGGTTTGCGCTTTTGCCGACGACAGTGTGAATTTACGCGGTTTCGTTGCCATTCATTCGACAGCACGCGGCCCGGCCGCTGGCGGCTGCCGCGTCTGGCAATATGAAAAAGACGAAGATGCCCTGGCCGACGCGATGCGTCTGGCGCGCGGCATGTCGTACAAGAACGCCACCGCGGCCCTGCCGCTGGGCGGGGCGAAGGCCGTCATTATGGCGCCCGCCAGCTTTGCCAACGCCGCAGCGCGCACCGCGCTGTTCAAGGCCTATGGCGCGATGGTGGAACAGCTTGGTGGTCAGTACATCACGGCGGAAGATGTCGGCACCTCGGTCGCCGATATGCAGGACGTCGCCAGCACCACGCAATATGTTTCGGGCATCACCAGCGGCGATCCCTCGCCCTGGACCGCAAAGGGCGTGTTTCTGTCGCTGAAGGTTGCGGTGAAAGAGCGTCTGGGCTGGAATGATCTGCACGGTCTGACCGTAGCGGTGCAAGGCGTCGGTCATGTTGGCCATGCGCTGTGCGGTTTTCTCAACGAAGCCGGTGCCAAACTGATCGTTGCCGATACCAATGCCGCCGCGGTCGAACAAGCTGTCCAGGATTTTTGTGCACGGGCCGTTTCCGTTGACCAGATCGCAGGCGTATCGTGCGATGTTTACGCCCCTTGCGCGCTTGGTCTGGCAATCAATCCGGAGACCCTGCCGCAGCTTAAAGCGCCGGTGGTGTGCGGTGCAGCCAACAACCAGCTGGCGTCAGACGCCATGGGCTATGAACTGCAGCAGAAGAATATTCTGTATGCGCCGGATTATGTCGCCAATGGCGGCGGCATCATCTCGGTCGCCTCGGAATGCCTCAACTGGTCGGAAAAGGAAGTCGCCCCGCGCGTGGATGCGATTGCCGACACCATCGCCAATGTTTTCGCCCAGTCGGCCAAAAGCGGCCGCCCGCCGCATGTCGAAGCCGACGAACTGGCCGAGGCACGCATCAAAGCGAAATAAAACGTAAGACAAAAAACATCAAAAGCGCGTCGGCATCACCGGCGCGCTTTTTTGTGTCGCAACTTTACGCGCAAAACCGGTTCCCACTTTTGCTCTCGTTTATTGGAATTCTTTTTGTCGCAACTTTACGCGCAAAACCGGTTCCCACTTTTGCGCTCGTTAATTGGGATTCTTTTTGTCGCAACTTTCCGCGCAAAACCGGTTCCCACT
>JBAVPS010000313.1:0-4286 GCA_049693315.1 Rhizomicrobium sp.
TCCCAGGCGAGGTCGGACAGATGGACCATACCGTCGATCTCGTCGGCAACGCCGATGAACAGACCGAATTCGGTGATCGACTTGATCTCGCCTTCGACAACAGTGCCCGGGGGGTTCTGCTGCTGGAAGACGGTCCAGGGATTGTCCTGGGTCTGCTTGAGGCCAAGCGAAATACGGCGCTTGTTGGAATCGACTTCCAGCACCTGCACTTCGACTTCGGTACCCGGGGTCACGATCTTGGACGGGGCAACGTTCTTCTTCACCCAGCTCATTTCGCTGACATGGACCAGGCCTTCAACGCCCGGTTCCAGTTCGACGAACGCGCCGTAATCGGTGACATTGGTGACCTTGCCGGTGAAGCGAACGCCAACCGGATACTTGGCGCCAACGCCTTCCCACGGATCCGTCTGCAGCTGCTTCATGCCGAGGCTGATGCGCTGGGTCTCGTGGTTGATCTTGATGATCTGAACGTTGACGGTCTGGCCAACCGACAGAACTTCGGTCGGGTGCGAAACACGGCGCCAGGCAATGTCGGTGACGTGCAACAGGCCATCGACGCCACCCAGATCCACGAACGCGCCGTAGTCGGTGATGTTCTTGACGATGCCTTCGACGACCTGCTTTTCCTGCAGGGACGCGACCAGCGAGGTACGTTCCTCGGCGCGGCGCTCTTCCAGAACGGCACGGCGCGAAACGACGATGTTGCCACGACGACGATCCATTTTCAGGATCTGGAACATCTGCGGCTGGTTCATCAGCGGGGCAACGTCGCGCATCGGGCGGACGTCAACCTGCGAACCCGGCAAGAAGGCAACAGCGCCGTCGAGATCGACGGTAAAGCCACCCTTGACGCGGCCGAAGATAACACCCTGGCAACGTTCCTTGTCGTTGAAGGCCTTCTCCAGACGGATCCAGCTTTCTTCGCGGCGGGCCTTATCACGGCTCAGCACGGCTTCGCCCAGGGCATTTTCGACGCGTTCGAGATAAACCTCGACCGTATCGCCAATGGCGATCTTCGGCGGCTGGCCGGGCAGGCCAAATTCTTTTAAGGAAACGCGGCCTTCGGTCTTGAGGCCAACATCGATCACGGCAAAGTCGTTCTCGATACCAACCACGGTACCCTTGATCACCGAACCTTCGGCGGGGGACTGGGTGGCGAAGCTTTCTTCCAGCATGGCGGCGAATTCGTCGCGGCTGGGGGTGGCAATGGAGGCCTCTTTAACGGAAGAGGCGGTGTGTCGTGCCATGTATTTTAACTCAAATATGTGTGCCAATCCGTCGGGTTTAACCGGCGGCGGTCTTCCATGACAGGGCGCGCCCGTCAGGCGTTGGTTCTTTTAAGGATGTATCCGAAGCTGCTTGAGAGATCCCCCGCGGGTCTCCTTCACCCCTGTGCGGAAGATTTAAGCGCCGTCTTGACTGCCGGATAAACCAGAGCAAGGGCTGCTGCGAACGCGCCTTCTATATCCAAATTGCTGGTGTCTAGCAAGGCCGCATCTTCCGCGGGCTTTAAGGGGGCGGTGGCCCGGCTGCGGTCCCGTTCGTCCCGGGCGATGATGTCGGCAAGGATCTGGTCTTCGGTAGGACCCTGGTCCTTTAATTCGAGCCAGCGGCGGTGGGCGCGAACTTCCGGGGCGGCGTCAACGAAAAGCTTTGCGCGGGCATCCGGGCAGACCACGGTGCCGATGTCGCGCCCGTCGAGCACCGCACCGGGGCCATTGGCGGCAAATTCGCGCTGAAAATCGAGGAGGGCGGCGCGCACGGCGGGAATTGCCGACACCAGCGAGGCGGCCGTTCCGGCCGCGGCGGTGCGAATGGCCGGATCGGTCGAACGGGCAGGGTCTATTGACCGGGCGGCGGCGACAGCCGCGGCGGCATCCTGTGGATCGCCACCGGCTTCAAGTACGCCAACCCCGGTCAGCCGGTACAACGCACCGGTGTCGAGATAGGAAAAGCCGAAATGTTTGGCCAGTTTCTTGGCCAGCGTGCCTTTGCCGGAGGCCGCGGTGCCGTCAACGGCGATAATAATGGACATCTGGTTTCCCCTGCCGGCCCGTCGGGCCACTTTCGGTTTAGGGATGATCCCCAGGATCATCCCCCAGCCTCAACCCAAAACGGGGAGGTGTTAAACATATACCCATTTTCCCGCTACAGCGGGTGGGGCTTTACCGGCTCTTATACGGATCGGGCTGACAGATGCAAAACCTAAACCGCGGGGGCTTTTTAAGCCCGCTCCAGAAACTGCACCCGGGTTTCGCCATACATCCGTTCGTCGCACAGGACAAAGCCGTCATGGGGCGGGGTGTCTTCCTCGGCGGCGGTTTCGACCACGGCGACCGCACCGGGGGCCAGCCATTCGCCTTCGATCAGCGCGGCCAGTGCCGGGCCGACCAGATCTTTACGATAGGGCGGATCGAGAAAGGCCAGCCCGAACGGCCCGCCCGCACCGCTGCCCATCGGCCCAAGTTCGGTGGCATCGCGGCGCCAGATCTTGCTTGCCCCGGTCAGTTGCAGGGCTTCGATATTCTCGCGCACCAGGGCGCGGCTGTCGGCGGAATCATCGACAAACAGGCAATATTGGGCACCCTGACTGATCGCTTCGATCCCCAAAGCGCCGGTTCCGGCAAACAAATCGATGGCGCGGATGTCCTGCAGCTCGAAGCCGCCGGAAAAAGCATGATGGCGCAAGATGTTAAAGATTGCCTGGCGCACCTTGTCCGCCGTTGGCCGCACCCGGCGGTCCTCCGGCGTGCGCAAATTCCGTCCACCTAATACGCCACCCGTAATCCGCATGATTCCCTCACAATTGAACCGCCATGCTAGCGCAGAGGGCTATAATAGGCTATGAGCGGGCAATGAGACGCATTCTGACCCAGCTATGCCTGCTGTTTGCTCTGGCTGCCGTAAGCGCGACCGGGCATGCCTCCTCCGCGGCCGATCTTGCCGGTCCCCTCCATGTCCAATCCCGTCTGGTGGCCGACCGGCTCTCCGCCGCGCCCGGTCAGACCATGACGGTGGCGATCGAACAACAGATCGAACCGGGCTGGCATACCTATTGGTCTAATCCGGGTGATGCCGGTCTGGCAACCACCGCCAAATGGCAGTTGCCGTCCGGCTGGCAGGCCGGGCCGATCCTGTGGCCCTATCCTAAGCGCGAACAGACCGGGCCGCTGATGGATTACGGCTATGAAGGCAAGGCGTGGCTGCTGGTCGATCTCAGCGTGCCGAAGGATGCCAAAGCGGGCAAATATGATCTGTCCGCCGATGTCGACTGGCTGGTGTGTCGCGAGGTCTGCGTGCCGGAAAGCGGCCATCTGACGCTGACCCTGTTTGTCGATGCCGCAGGCTCAGCCCCCGATGCGGTGCTGGCTGAACAGTTCGCTGCGGCCCGCGCCAAGCTTGCGACCAGAAGCCCGTGGCCGGTGCATTACGCCAAAACCGACAAGGGGCTGGAACTTGTGGTGACCGCGCCGGGCCTCGCCGGAGCATCTCAGCCGGTGTCGGTGGTGTTCTTTCCCGCTAAGGCCGGGCTGATAACCGGCATTGCGCCACAGAATTTGCGCTTTACCAAAGATGGGCTGGTGCTGGGCCTGACCGCGTCGCCGCACTTTACCGGCGGCAAGCTTGATGGCGTGCTGGTGCTGACATCCAAAGATGGTTCGGTGCAGGCATTAAGTGTCGACGCCCCGGTCGGCGCGGCCGCGGCTGGCGGCGATGCCCCGCTGGGGCTGATTGCGGCGATGCTGTTCGCCTTTCTGGGCGGGCTGATCCTGAACATTATGCCCTGCGTGTTGCCGGTGCTGGCGATGAAGGTGCTGGCGATGGCCCGCGCCGGAACCAGCCGTGGTCATGCCCGCGCCGAATCGCTGGCCTATGGTCTGGGTGCGATTGCCAGCTTCGTGGCATTGGGGCTGCTGCTGGCGGTTTTGCGCGAAGCCGGGGCGATGATCGGCTGGGGCTTCCAGTTGCAGCAGCCCATCGTGGTGGCCGGTTTGGCGCTGTTGTTCCTGGCTGTGGGCTTAAATCTTTCCAGCGTCTATGAAATCAACCCGGTGACGGCGGGCGACAGCCTGACCCGCAAATCGGGCCTGTCCGGTGCCTTCTTCACCGGCGTGCTGGCGGTGGCGGTGGCCGCACCCTGTTCGGCGCCGTTCATGGCGTCGGCGGTGGGGTATGGGGCCACACAGGGCGTTGGCACCGCGTTTGGTGTTTTCGCCGCGCTGGGTATTGGTTTTGCCTTCCCGTTCCTGCTCATCGCTGCCTTCCCGGGCACGTGCAAATATCTG
>JBAVPS010000314.1:0-4803 GCA_049693315.1 Rhizomicrobium sp.
CAGCAGCACAAAGGGGGCACGCCCCACCGGGGTGCGCGCCCGCCAGAAGAAGGACACCGTGCCCCGCGCGGCCGTGATGTTGCCCGGCGCATTCCAGCTCAGGCCATTATCATCGCCAGCAGAAAGCGCACCGGCCCTATAACCATCCGGCACAATCTTGGTCCCGACATTGAAGTTAGGCACCTTGTCGCCCCGTGCGCTGTCGGCAATCAGATCCTTGTCAGCCGACAGGTAAAACAGCAGCCCGGACTTTGGGGCCGCGTTTGCGACCGCACTATCCTGCGCCCCGGCGGCAAAGCCCGGCCCGGCCAACGCGGTTGAAAGCAGCAACGCTGCCATAAACTGCCGGCGAGCCACGGCCCGCCGCGCCCCCCCGCGTGCCTGATACGCGCTACGCATGGCGATCCCCTTCTTTGATGGCCAAACCCGACTTTGTCTTATGATCGCGGTGCGATCCCGCCTGGGCTGGCGACATTCCCTCTATCCTTTCAGGCTAGAGCGGGCCCCGGGACGCTGCAAGCCATTTTGACACCGGTATCATAAATTTGATGATCCGATATCCCACCGGGATCGGCGCGCTTAAGGTCGCGGCGCTAATGAAACCGGTCGCAATGATAAACGAAACACAGATTGGGCAGCTCGGTAAGAGGGGCGGTACCAAGCGAAAACTCCCACGCGCTCATCCAGACCGGGGCATAGCCATATTTATCCGAAATCCGGACAAGTTCCGTGGTGCTAAGTTCCTCGGTAATATGGGGGATCTGTAGAGTATCATAGTAATCTATCAGCGCGGCACCCTTATGCAGACAGCGCCAATACGTGTAAACAATATGATCAAAGGTGCCCCATTTGAGATTTACAAACCAGTTTTCCAGCGAGCCGTGCGGCACTGACATATAGTCAAAGAATTCGCCCAGATCCGCAAGATTATAAATCGGCATATCAAAAAACCACGGAAACAATATACCGTGGCAGGTCAGCTGTTCTACTTTTTCCTGATCCGTGTGAGCAAACATTTTACGAGAACTGGCATATATATTATCGATTGCCGTCCGCTGATTATTGTGTGACGCAAAATACTGCCCGGTTTCGTAATTCCGCAGCAGAATATCAAACAAATCCCCAAGCGGGCTGATCGCCATAGCATCACAATCAATACAGGCGGCCCAGTCATACCCTGACTTCATCGCCCAATAGAGCGAGACAAACTTTTTAATATTGATAATGGCATTATCGATATTACAGCGAAAATTATACAACAAATGCATAAAGGAAAGGTTTTCCTTGATGTATTCATCGATGGAAATGATGCCAATGGGATTCACAACGCGGATTTTCCCCGCGATCTGCAGCGAGTTTATGACATTCGCAAAATAGTTATATTCGCTGTAATTCGTCGTCGCCAAAACGATGTCGAACGGCAGCGGCGCGGCATCCTGATTGGCGACAATGCTGTTCAGCAACGCGATCAGCCATGGGGCCTTTGGCCTGTGAACCGGGATAATGAGGCATTTGCGCGAAACCATCACCACTCCTGAGCGCCGGTGCGGCGCTAAGATGCCCCCCCGAACACAGCCACCACCATAGCGGGATTCGTGCTAAGTTGAAGATAAAGTTCGCCCGCCTTGCGGCCCATCAGACCAGATGCATGATCTTCATGATCGCCGGGCCCATAATGACCACGAACAGACAGGGCAGAAAGAACAGGATCATCGGCACGGTCAGCTTGGCGGGCAGTGCGGCGGCTTTTTTCTCGGCACGAGCCATGCGCATCTCGCGATTTTCACGGGCACAGACGCGCAAGGCCTGCCCCAGCGTAGTGCCGTATTTCTCGGCCTGGGTCAGTGCGGTCACCACCGCCTGCACCCCGTCATAACCACAGCGTGCGGCCAGATTGTCGAAAGCCTGCCGCCGCTCTGGCAAATAGGACAGTTCCGCCGTGGTCAGGGAAAATTCTTCGGCCAGCACCGGCGAGGTGCGGCCGATTTCGCTCGCCACCTTTTCGAAAGCCATTTCGGCGCTCATGCCAGACTCGACGCAGATCAGCAGCAGATCAAGTGCATCGGGAAAGCCGATCATGATGGCCTCGCGGCGCTTGGTGGTAAGATTGGCCACAAACACATCCGGCAGATAATAGCCCGCCAGCGCCGCCGCAATCGATACCGCCAGCTTGAACAGCCAGCCCCAGGAAAAATCGGTCACCCCGAACAGATAGATCAGTGCCAGCAAAAACAGAATGATCGGCATGATAAAGCGGAAGAAAATAAACACCGAATGTGGCGTCGCCCCACGTAAACCCGCCCGCATCAGCTTGCCACGCACATCGTCGGATTCAGCCAGCCGCGCCAGATTGAACCGACTGACAAACCGGGTCACCCATTTTGTCGACGCAGTCTGCTCCGGATGCAGGGCAAAACGGCGCCCCTCCAACGCTTCCATACGATGGACCCGCAATTCCTGCCGTTGCTCGGTGACCGCAGCCATGCGCTTGGCCAGCTGATCATCCTTGAGCATCGGCAAACCCAGCGTCACGATGGTGGAAAACGCCAGCACCGCAGCCAGCAAGGTGACCAGCGCTTCGTTATTCAGCAGGATGTCGATTATATCCATCGTCCACAGTCCCGCTTAATGCTTGAAATTGATCATCTGCCGCATGATGAAGCTGCCAAGCCCCATCCACAGCACACAACCCAGCAGCAGAAAATTTCCCGCCCGTTCGGTGAATAAAAGCGAGATGTAATTTGGTGCAATGGCATAAAGCAGCCCCATCACCCCCACCGGCAGCGAGCCGATAATCCAGGCGGTGGATTTGGCTTCCGATGACATTGACTTGATGCGGCCCTGTAACCGCTTGCGGTCGCGCAGCACAGAAGACAGATTGGACAAAGCTTCGGCCAGATTACCACCGGCCTTTTGTTGCACCGACATCACCACCGAGAAAAAGCCGACTTCGGCTGTCGGCACGCTGTCATACATCCGCTTTAGCGCCAGCTCCATAGTCAGGCCGACCAGCATGCTGTCGACCAGTCGCTGGAACTCGCCACCGACCGGATCGCGAAAATCCTTGGCCACCATTTTCAGGGCTTCGTGCGATGGCAGACCAGCCTGAACCGAACGCACAATGACATCCATGGCATCGGCAAAATCATTGGTGAATTTGCGCTGGCGCCGCGTGAGCAAAAAACCAAGCGCCCAGCGCGGCAACCCCAACCCCGCCGCAAAGGTCAGCAGCAGACAGCTTAATAATGGTTCGCCAAACATCAGACACAGAACCAGCACCACAACGCCCAGCCCCGCAGAAAACAGCCAGAACTGTTTGGCCGTGGTGTTGATCAGCCCCGCCCGATCAAGCCGCTGGCGTAACGTTGATTTTGGCTCGGTCGTGCTGGCGGCTTTCTTGTCGATGCCTTTGAGCACATTCTGTACGGTCTTGCGCCGCGCCTCGATTGAAGCCGCCGCAGAGATATCCGGCACATCACTTTTAAGCCCAGCCAAACGCAGGCGGGTTTCATCAGGCCCGGCAAAGGCGAAATACAGACTGCCGATCAACACTGCGGCCAGTAGTAAAATCAGTGCCACCAGCACCGTCGGCGTCATGGCTCCACCTGCAATGCGTCCAGACACTCGGCCAGCTCGCGCTCCATACCGAAATAGCTCGCCCGCTCCCAGAAACCGGGATGCACAATACCGGTGCCGACATGGCGCCCCCGAATACGGCCGCTCTCATCTTCGCCGAGCAGCTCGAAATTAAGCAGATCCTGGGTGATAATGACATCGCCCTCGGTACCGATCACTTCGGTCACACAGGTGATCCGCCGCGCGCCATCGCGAAGACGTGCCACCTGCACAATAACGTCGATCGAACCGACAATCATGTCACGGATGGTACGACTGGGTAGCTGGAAGCCCCCCATGGTGATCATCGATTCCAGACGGCTCATCGCCTCGCGCGGGGAATTGGCGTGCAACGTGCCCATCGAACCATCATGACCGGTGTTCATCGCCTGCAGTAAATCAAACGCTTCGGCACCACGCACTTCGCCGACGATGATCCGTTCAGGGCGCATACGCAGACAGTTGCGCACCAGATCACGCATAGTGATCTCGCCAACCCCTTCTAGATTGGGTGGCCGGGTTTCAAGTCGCACAACATGAGGCTGCTGCAATTGCAGTTCGGCAGCATCCTCGCAGGTGATGATGCGTTCTTCCTCGTCGATATAGGCGGTCAAGCTGTTGAGCAGTGTGGTCTTGCCCGAACCGGTACCACCCGAAATCAGCACATTGCAGCGGCAGCGGCCGATAATACCAAGCAGCGTGGCACCTGGTTCGTTAATCGTGCCATAGCGCACCATATCGGTGAGTTTAAGCTTGTCTTTCTTGAATTTTCGGATCGTCAGGGTTGGCCCGTCAATCGCCAGCGGCGGCACGATGACGTTGACACGCGAGCCATCCAGCAGGCGGGCATCGCAAATGGGCGAGGATTCATCGACCCGCCGCCCGACCTGATTGACGATGCGCTGACAGATGTTCATCAGCTGCGCATTATCGCGAAACCGGATCGCAGTTTGCTGAATCCTGCCGCCGACCTCAATGAAGACATGCCCGGCACCGTTGACCAGAATATCGGCAATATCGTCGCGCGCCAACAGTGGTTCAAGCGGACCATAGCCGAGCACATCGTTGCAGATATCCTGCAACAGAAATTCCTGCTCGGCGATCGACATCACCACCGCTTTGATCGAGATGATCTCGCCCACGATGTCGCGGATTTCTTCGCGCGCGGTATCGGCATCGAGCTGAGAC
>JBAVPS010000315.1:0-3563 GCA_049693315.1 Rhizomicrobium sp.
GCCAGTTCGATCAGTTCTTCAGGGAGATGTTGATCGTCCGGCTGCTCCGCATTGGGCAGCGCGGCCTCGCGTGCATAGGTCATGTGTCTCGCTATTCGTTGATGGCAGCCGAAGATTTCGGCACTTCCCGTTTAACCGTTAGGCTCTATACCGGGTTTGTGGCAAAAAAATGGGGGCGGCGTGTGCGGCCCTGGCCGGTTAACCTAGGCTTGAAGTGGTGTAAAGCGTCGCCTGGAAAGCAAGTGAAAGCGCACTGCCATGGCAATTGCGGCCGTGCACAGCGATGTCGCCAACCCTATCCATACGCCAATCCCGCCCAGATGGAAATACTTCGACAGAATAACGCAGACGGGAAAACCCAGCGCCCAATAGCAGATCGCCGCGATCCACATCGGCAGGCGGGCATCTTTTAAACCGCGCAGGTTAAGTGATGCGGTGACCTGAATGCCGTCGAAAATTTGGAATGCCGCTGCAATTTGCAGGAAGGATGCGGTGAGCAGGATGGCATCGGCATTGTCGGCCGGATCGCCCGCGATATAGAGCGCGGCGATCGAAGGGGCGAACAGCGCAAAGCACAGCCCGCACAGGCTCATGAAGCCGGTCGAGAGCAGCAGCGCGCAATAACCGGCGCGGCGCACGGCAAGGCCGTTACTGCCCCCCGCCGCCAGACCAACGCGCACCGTGGCCGCCTGCGCAATACCCAGCGGCACCATGAAGGTGATCGAGGCCACATTGATCGCCACCTGATGGGCGGCGACCGCCGCCGCGCCAAAGGTTCCCATCAACAAAGTCGAGGCCATGAACAATCCGCCCTCGAACAATGTTGTCATGCCGGTGGGAACACCAAGGCGTAAAATCTCGATAAATTTGGTCCAGTCGGGGCGATGAAAGCGCCGCCAGATGCGATAGCGCTTCATCGTCGGGCTGATCTGCACCACCCCGACCATCGCCACAAAGCTGAAGGTATAGGACAGGGTGCTGGCCAGCCCCGAACCGGCAAGCCCCATGCGCGGCAAACCGAAATGGCCGAAGATCAGCGCGTAATCGCCCACCGCATTGAACAGGATCGTCAGTATCATGACGATCAGCGGCGCCCGCGGCACGCGCAGTGCGGTGGCATAGTTGCGCAGCACCTGATACCCCAGCACGCAGGGCAGCCCCAGCGCCAGCGGGCGGATAAACTGCCCCGCGGCGGCCGCCAGTGACGGGCTTTGCCCGCAGGCAATCAGAATGGGTTCGGCAAACTGGAACATCACGGCCAGCGGCAGCGCCATTAACAGCACCACCCAGAACCCCATGCGCACCACGGCGCGCACCCCGACAATGTCTTTCGGATTAGCACCCAGAATATGGGCGATCATCGGCGAGACCGCGACGGCGGGCCCCATGGCGAACATGAAGGCGAAATTGAACAGGGTCAGGCCCAGCGCCGAGCCCGCCAGTGCATCTTTGCCCAGTCGTCCCAGCATGATGACGTCGGTGGTCAGCACCGCCATTTGCGCCAGCTGTGTCGCCACCAGCGGTGCGGACAGGGCGACCAGCGCACGCATTTCGACAAGCCAGAGGGCACGCCCCTGCGCCTGGGTGGGATGGTTAAGGCTCGACGCGAACATGATGACCGGTTCCGGGATAAAAAAGCATTATAACAAAAAACCCTCCGAAGCGGGCGCTTGGAGGGTGCATGGTAGCTATGTCGTAAGACCTAGCGCACGCTAACCTCGCCCGACCGGCATTTTGCCCGTACGGGCAGCCGTTGCGGCGGAAAGGATGGTTACCTGCGACATGGATTTTAAGCTCCGTAACGGGCGGAATTTCGTGCGCCCTTAACAGGATGAGTAGCGCGCTCTACACAATTTTGTCAATTGCACCGGCTTGAAAGCTGCCCGGATACCGCCATATGTGCGTGCGATAACGCATTCGAGGGACGGCGGCCGAACGGTATCGGCCATGGCAGTTTGTGCCGGATTGGTGTTGGTAAAGGTGTCTAATCGGTTGTTGTCGGGCGTGGTGCTCGGCTTTGCGTCATTCGCGGCGTTCACCTTCAGTGACGCGAGTGTCAAATTGGTTGCAGGCGGCGTGCCGCCATATGAATCCGCATTTTTCGGTGCCTTGTTCGGGTTGGTAGCCTTGCCGTTTTTGCGCGGCAAGGATCGCTGGGGCGATATATTCGTTACGGTAAACCGGCCGCTGTGGTGGCTGCGTTTTGCCTCGATGGGGATCAGCACCATTGGCAGCGTGACGGCCTTTACCCATTTGTCGATGGCTGAAGCCTTTGCGCTGATCTTTTTGCAACCGGCCTATGTCACCGTGATGTCGGTGTTGTTCCTGCACGAGCGGGTTCGCCTGATCCGTTGGGGTGCGGTGGTGCTCGGCTTTATCGGCGTGCTGGTGGTGCTGCGGCCCGGCTTTCGTGAATTGTCGATTGGCCATTTGGGTGCGGTGCTGGCGGGGCTGGGCGGCTCGCTGTCGATTGTGATCTTCCGTGCCGTCGGGCCGCGCGAAAAACGCCTGTCGCTTTATGGTGCAGGCGTGGTGGGCGGCATAACCCTCTGTGGGCTGATTATGGCGGCGCATTTCATCTGGCCGTCGCCACGGATCTGGCTCTGTCTGGCAGGCTATGGTCTGCTGGCGGCACTGGCCAATGTGCTGATGATGCGGGCGGCGCGCCATGCCCCGGCGGCGATTCTGGCCCCGACCCAATACAGCCAGATGTTATGGGCTTTGCTGATTGGCGCGGTGGTGTTTCACGACCGTATCGATACCCCGACGCTGATCGGGATTGTGCTGATTATTGGCTCTGGTCTGGTCACGGTGCTGCGCGAGAAAAAACGCGGCACCGCGCTGCCGCCGCCCATGGAAGGTGCGGCGGCCACCACGCGGCCGGATGCGTGACGTTTGCGGATTAACCGGCGTTTTCAAACAGCGGTGTCGACAGATACCGCTCGGCAAAGTCGGGTACGATCACCACGATATGCTTACCGGCAAATTCCGGCCGCGCGCCGATTTCCAGCGCCGCCGCAATGGCCGCCCCTGAGGAGATGCCGCACGGAATGCCTTCGTGTCTGGCGGTCTGGCGCGAGGTTTCAAACGCCGTCTCGTTCGAGATGGTGATAACTTCGTCGATCAGATCGCGTTGCAGCAGGGGCGGCACGAAATTGGCACCAATCCCCTGAATCTTGTGCGGGCCAGCGCGGCCACCTGACAGCACCGGCGAATCTTCCGGCTCGACAGCGATGATTTTAACCCCGGGTTTGCGCTCTTTCAGCACCTGCGCGATGCCGGTGATGGTGCCACCGGTGCCGACGCCGGCGACCAGAACATCGACCTTGCCATCGGTATCGTTCCAGATTTCTTCGGCGGTGGTGCGCCGGTGCATCTCCGGGTTGGCCGGATTGCGAAACTGGGCCGGACAAACCGCGCCGGGCGTGGTTTGGACAATTTCTTCGGCCTTGGCCAGCGCGCCCTTCATTCCCAGCGCGCCTTCGGTCAGCACCAGTTTGGCGCCCAGGAATGTCAGCATCTTGCGCCGTTCGACCGACATGGTTTCCGGCATGACGATAATC
>JBAVPS010000316.1:0-3591 GCA_049693315.1 Rhizomicrobium sp.
TCCTGATGCAAGCCCATCGACGATGAAACTTTTGGCAGAATAGCCGGTTTTGCGGCGCGTGTATCAAAACAAAACCCCGTGGGCAGCCGCCACGGGGTTTGTCTAAAAAAAAACCAAAAAGGCCAGCGCTAACCTAAGCGCTCGACCAGCTCGAAACAGAGCCGGGCATTGTGATAGGGGCACTTCCACGGCCCGACCAGACAGACATCCCCATCTTCAGAGGCCAGCAGCGCACGGCCATCGGGGGTCAGCTTGGCGTGCCATTCGCCATGGACATGATCGACGACCTTGTCCTTGATATAGCTCCACAGCCGCTGAGCAGCCTCCAGAAAGCGGCCATCCTGTGACAGCTGATAGGCGTTATAGAAGCCGACGGTGGCCTCGGCCTGGGCCCACCAATGCTTCTTGGGGTCGATCAGGGTGCCATCAGCCTCGGCTTCGTAAAAAATGCTGCCGTCGCTATCGAGCCCTTCGGCATAGACCGTACCGGCAATGGCCACTGCCCAGTCCCGGGCCTTTTGCAGAATCGCGGCATCGCCCAAAACCTCGGCCGCCTCGACCAGCAGCCAGCTAGCCTCGATATCATGGCCATAGGAAATGTGCGGCGACTGCAGCGACCAGTCCATATCGAAGAACAGCTTCAGATGATTGGTTCGGCCGTCGAGGATGTGGTCGAAGAACACGTGCATCAGTTCGGTCTGGCGGGCGATCAGCTCGGGATCACGCCAAACCCTGAGAAGGTTGGTGTACCCCTCCATAATATGCAGATGGGTATTCATCGATTTGGGACTGTTGAGGTCTTTTTCGCTGAGGCGCTGATCGGCCAGGGCCGACCAGTCGCGGGCGCGGGCCTCGATATAGCCGCCATGCACGGCATCATGGCTATGGGCCTCGATCAGGTGGAACAGCTGCTGCGCCATCTGCAGACTTTCCGGGTTGCCGGTGGCACGGTGATATTCTGCCAGACCATAGATCCCGAACGCCTGGGCATAAATCTGCTTGCGGTCGGATTCGACCTTGCCAGCCCCATCCAGCATCCAGAACAACCCGCCATGCTTCGGGTCGACAAAATTCTGCCGGATATAGGCAAAGGCGTGATCGGCCACCGGGCGCCAGGCATCACCGAACATGCGCAGCGCGGTCGAAAAGGTCCACAGAATGCGGGTATTAAGCACCGCCGAACGCGAGGCCCCCGGGTCCACCGTCAAATTCTGGTCGATAAAACCGTAAAAGCCACCGCGCGGATCCACTGTGTGTTTGGCCCAAAACGGCAGGATGTTCCCCACCAGTTCGTCGCGGACATTTTCGCGCCAGGCCACATTGTCTATCGTCATACCAGATCACCTTCGACGTATATGAAGACGGGGGGCATGCCGGATAGCGATGCCCTGCCGATGCCACACAAGAAGCGACAAACGACAAGGCTGCACGCCGGATCACGGCAAAAGCCGCCCCCTGTTGTTAACAAAACCAGCCGCAGCGCTGGGAGACGCTGCGGCCTGGTGGACCGATTAAGGGGCTGTGGCCGTTAAAACCGCAGCCGCCCCCTAGCCCAAAAGCTTGGAAGGTTTTGTTTTCAGACATTGGAAAAAACCGCCCCACCCCGGCAGACGCAGCGGACAAGCCGCATCCGTCATGCTTTTTGCGGGACTGGGTGCGACCAATTAGGACTTTCCGAATGGCAAAAAACCGTCACTCCCCGGTTATTTTTTTAATTTATGACATAGTTTTCTGCCGAATGTAAGCGTTTTCCATAAAAGCACACCAGCGCTATCATTCCCGGAAACGCCGAACATTTGCTTGTTTTGACGAGACGTGCGTCACCATCACCGCAAACACCACCCCAAAAGGAGCACAACGCTGCTACAATTGGAAGTACCCACTGTTGGAATGGACCATGTTAGCGTAACCAAAGGACAGATGTCCGCGAATCAATTACTGAATTATAAATTGTATTTGTATGACATGGTCGCCATACAAATACGCTCAGGGGAAACGCCGCCGCGCTTTGCCGCGCAGCCAAGAGAACATAAGAAAAAAATGATCTTGGAAAAGGACAGTAAGAAATGGCCCTTGGATCGCATGGTCGACCCAAACCATATTCTTGTCCGCCTCACCGATATGATTGACTGGCCCCCGTTTGAGGAGCGCTTCGCCCAGGAATATTTACCGCCCCGGCAGAAGCCTGCTTTTCCGGTGCGCCTGCTGCTTGGCCTGTCCTTGCTGCGCCAGATGTACCGCATCCCGGACGAAACCCTGCCCCAGCGCTGGACCGAGAATCCCTATTATCAGTATTTCTGCGGCGAAAGCGTGCTGCAACACAGCCCGTCCTTTGACCAGACACTGATTCACAGCCTGCCCGCCCCGGCGGATCGCGGGTTCAAGACACTGGTGCGCGAGAATCTGTCCGGCACCTTTGCCGACCAGGGTGTGCATGGCGAAGCCTTAGATCTGGAACGGCTGCTGGCCTCGGGCCAGCTGATCGCCAAAACCCCGCCAGCCGCCGCCCAGCCGCCCGCCCCGACCAAACCGGCCAGCATATATGACGTGGCCAAGGAAGCCGGGGTTTCGATCAAAACCGTATCGCTGGTGATCAATCACCGCCCCAATGTCAGCACCAAAACGCGGGCGCGGGTGCTGGATGCGATCAAGGTGTTATCGTATCACCCCAATGTTTTTGCCCGGGGTCTGGCCAGTGACCGGTCTTATCTGATCGCGCTGCTCTACGACCACCCATCGACCACCTATGTCACGCAGCTGCAGATCGGCGCGCTCGACCGCAGCCGCGAGGGTGGCTACCATCTGGTGGTCGAACCGATGAGCCCCTATGCCGGCGACCTCAATCAACGTATCCAGAACCTGATCGCCAGCTCGGGTCTGCACGGCGTTATTCTGCCGCCGCCTTTGTGCGACAATCAGCAGATCATCAACGCCCTGCTGCACGCCCAGATCCCCAGCGTACGCATTTCGCCCGGCAGGCCGATTCCCGGCATTTCCGCCGTGGGGATTGACGAGAAAAAGGCTGGCTATGATGTGGCCGCCTATCTGATCAGTCTGGGGCACAAGCGCATCGGCTTTATCAAGGGCCACCCCGACCATGGCGCGGTGATGCGCCGGTATGAAGGCTATCGCGCCGCGCTGGACGCCTTCGACATTCCTTTTGTCGAGGCATATTGCGCGCAAGGCTTTCTGACCTTCCAGTCCGGCATGGAAGCGGCGGAGCAATTGCTCGATCTTGACGAACGGCCGACGGCGATTTTTGCGGCCAACGATGACATGGCCGCGGGCGCCATGGTGGCGGCGCAGAAGTTCAAACTGAAAATCCCCGACGATCTGTCGATTGCGGGCTTTGATGATTCCATGTCGGCCAAGATTGTCTGGCCACAGCTGACCACCTGTCGCCAGCCGGTGCGGGAAATGGCCTCGGAAGCGGTCAGCATGCTGTCACGCAAAATGGATGCCGAAGCCGGTACGGTAGAAAAGATTCTCAACCACGAACTGATCGTGCGCGATTCCACCTCGCGCCCACCCGATGACAGCACCCGCTAACCACCCTAGCGGTGGCTGTAGGTGATTTCGATCCGCGCCAGC
>JBAVPS010000317.1:0-2225 GCA_049693315.1 Rhizomicrobium sp.
GCTCTATGCTGCGGGGCACTGCCGCCAGCCCCTTATATTTTCAATGGCGGCCAAAAATGAGACGGGTAAAAACCAATGAGCGAAAAACAACAAAACCTGCAAGACACCTTTCTGAATGCCATTCGCAAAGCCAAGCTGCCGGTCACCATCTTTCTGGTCAACGGCGTTAAGCTGCAGGGCAATGTGACGTGGTTTGACAATTTTTGCGTTCTACTGCGCCGCGATGGGCAGGCCCAGCTGGTCTACAAGCATGCGATTTCGACGGTCATGCCGATGGGCCCGGTCCAGTTGCAGGAACAGGAAATCGCGGGAGATATCGCATAAGTTCCGAAACTGACGAAGACGACAAGGCCGCAGATGCCATTGAAATCAAACTTGGCACGGCCTTCGTCGTACACATCGAACCGAAAAACCAAAAATCAGGCGAAACCGCCGAACGCGATGCTGCGCAACGGCTGGCAGAAGCTGTCAGCCTGACGACAGCCGTCGGTGTGACGGTCAGCGCAGAATTCATTGTGCCGCTGGCCCGTGCTGTGCCCGCAACCCTGATGGGGTCGGGCAAGGTCGACGAAATTGCCGCCGCAGTGCGTGGCCTGGGGCCCGAGCTGGTGGTGGTCAACGCCCAGCTATCGCCGGTGCAACAACGCAATCTCGAAAAAGCCTGGAACACCAAGGTGCTCGACCGCACCGCGCTGATCCTGGAAATCTTTGGCGAGCGTGCCCGTACCCGTGAAGGCCGTTTGCAGGTCGAACTGGCCCATCTAAGCTATCAGCGTTCGCGTCTGGTGCGGTCCTGGACCCATCTGGAACGCCAGCGCGGCGGCTTCGGCTTTCTGGGCGGCCCCGGTGAAACCCAGATTGAAACCGACCGCCGCCTGATCGGCGAACGGCTGGCCAAAATCCGGCGCGAGCTGGAAGGGGTGAAACGCACCCGCCATCTGCAACGCAAAGCGCGTAAGCGCGTGCCGTTTCCCGTGGTGGCGCTGGTCGGTTACACCAACGCAGGCAAATCGACTTTATTCAACACGCTGACTGCGGCGGATGTGTTCGCCAAGGACCAGCTGTTCGCCACGCTCGATCCCACCATGCGGGGCTTAAAGCTGCCCGGGGGAACCCGCGCCGTGCTGTCCGATACGGTGGGCTTCATTGCCGACCTGCCGCATGAGCTGGTGGCGGCCTTCCGCGCTACGCTGGAAGAGGTGCTGGAAGCCGACATCATCGTGCATGTCCGCGACTGCTCGCACCCCGAAAGCGAGGCACAGAAGACCGATGTGCTGAATGTTCTGGCCGAGCTTGGCGTCGAGCCGGGACAGGGACGCCCCTTTGTCGAAGTTCTCAACAAAATCGACCTGTTAGAGCCCGACGTTCGCAATGGTTTATTGGCCCGTAGCGACGGCCAGAAGGACAATAAGGGCGCTTTGGGTGATGATCCGGTACCCGTTTCAGCCCGCAGCGGTGACGGGCTCGACGGATTTTTACGCCAGATTGAAGCGATACTTACCAGCAGCAACATCAACTTTCGTCTCAACCTGGATTCCGGTGATGGCGAGGGTTTGGCCTGGGCCTATCGTCATGGTCAGGTGCTGGAACGCGCATTTGGGGCTTCGGGCGAGACGATCCTGCGCCTTGGTGCCCATCCGCAGGAAGCCGAGCGCTTCGAACGCAAGTTCCTCGGAAAGATCGAACGGGTATAAAGGATTGCAGGCTGTGCTTCATAAGGGGAAGCATCTTCCCCTTATGAAGCCGCCGGTTATTTCTCCGTCAGCTTGGCTTCTTGCCACAAGGCTTCCATTTCATCCAGGGAAGCCTGCTCCAGACGGCGGCCTTGCGCTTTAACATTCCGCTCGATGTAGTTGAAACGGCGAATGAATTTTGCATTTGCACCGCGCAGGGCCTTTTCCGGATCGACCTTCAGGTGCCGGGCCAGATTGGCCATGACAAATAGCAGATCGCCGACTTCTTCCTCGACATGGGCCTGATCGGTGCCATTGTCAGCGGCCTCGACCACTTCGGCAGCTTCCTCGGCGACCTTATCGAGCACCTTGCGGGCATTATGCCAGTCAAACCCGACGGCTGAGGCACGCTTCTGCAGCTTGGCAGCGCGCAACAGCGCGGGCAGGGCGCGGGGCACATCGTCCAGAATGCTCATCTCGCGGGCCTGACGCTCACGCTTTTTGAGCGCCTCCCAGGCTTCAGTCTGGGCGGCGGAATCTTCCGGTTTATCT
>JBAVPS010000318.1:0-4988 GCA_049693315.1 Rhizomicrobium sp.
GCCGAACGGCACGAGGGCAAGTCGCCGCGTGATGCCATTTTCCAGGCAGCTCTGTTGCGATTCCGCCCGATCATGATGACCACCGTGGCTGCCATGTTCGGTGCCCTGCCGCTGATGCTGGGTTCGGGCATGGGCTCGGAACTGCGCCATCCGCTGGGGCTGGCCATCGTCGGTGGTCTGGCGCTGAGCCAGATGCTGACCCTGTTCACCACGCCGGTGATCTACATCTATTTCGATGAGCTGATGCACAAAGTCCGTGCACGGATGGGGTGGTCTGCTTCCGGTGCGTCCGACCAGACGGAAGGCTGATGCGATGAACATCTCGCGTATCTTCATCGAGCGGCCGGTTGCCACCACACTGCTTACCATTGGCTTGGCGATTGCCGGTATTGTCGCCTATTTCCTGCTGCCGGTGGCCCCGCTGCCCAGTGTGGATATGCCGGTGGTGTTTGTGCAGGCTTCGCTGTCGGGGGCCAGTCCGGAAACAATGTCCTCCTCGGTGACGACGCCGCTGGAACGGCATCTGGGCTCGATCGCCGGGGTCGAGGAAATGACCTCGACCAGTTCGCAAGGTTCCTCGCGTATTGTGCTCGAGTTCAATCTCAAGCGGGATATCGATGGGGCGACCCGCGATGTGCAGGCGGCCATCAATGCCGCCCGTTCTGATCTGCCGTCATCGATGAAGGGCCTGCCGACCTATCGCAAGATCAACCCGTCAGACATGCCGGTGCTGATTCTGGCGCTGACCAGCGACAAGCTGACCCCCGGTCAGATGTATGATGTCGCCTCGACCGTGCTGCAGCAGAAGCTGAGCCAGGTCAAAGGCGTCGGTCAGGTTTCGGTCGGTGGTTCGTCGCTGCCCGCAGTGCGCGTCGATCTTAATCCGCACGCATTATTCAAATATGGCATCGGTCTGGAAGATGTCCGCGCCGCGCTGTCTGCTGCCAATGCCAATGCGCCCAAGGGGGCGATTTCGGTCGGGCCGCAGCGGCTGCAGGTTTATGTCAACGATCAGGGCCGCAAAGCCGATGACTTCCGCGATCTTGTTATCGCCTATCGGGATGGGGCGGCGGTGCGGCTTCGCGATGTCGCACGGGTCTATGACGGGGTCGAGAATAACCAGAATTTTGGTATGGCCAATGGTAAGCCCGCCATTCTGGTCACATTGTATCGTCAGCCCGGTGCCAATATCATCGAGACCGTCAATGCGGTCAAAGCGGCAATGCCGCTGTTGAAAAAGGTGTTACCGGCCTCGATTGACATCATCACCGCCAACGATCGTACCAGCTCAATTCAGGCATCGTTGCACGATGTCGAAACCACCATGCTGATTTCGGTCTGTCTGGTCATGCTGGTGGTGTTTTTGTTTCTGCGTAATGGCCGGGCGGCGTTGATCCCCTCGGTGGCGGTGCCGCTGTCGCTCATCGGCACCTTTGTGGTGATGTATTTCCTCGACTTCTCGCTCGACAATCTGTCGCTGATGGCGCTGACCGTGGCGACGGGCTTCGTGGTCGACGACGCCATTGTCATGCTGGAAAATATCACCCGCCATATTGAAAGCGGCATGAACCGGTTTCAGGCCACCTTACTGGGCGCCAAAGAGGTCGGCTTCACTGTAATCGCCATGAGCCTGTCGCTGATCGCGGTGTTCCTGCCGCTGTTGCTGATGGGCGGGGTGGTCGGTCGCTTCTTTAAGGAATTTTCGATCACGATGGCGGCGGCCATTGCGATTTCGCTGGTGATTTCGCTGACCACCACGCCGATGATGTGCGCGCATCTCAAATTGCATAGTGCTGGTGATGGCAAGCAGAGCAAGCTGCTGATCTGGTCGGAACGGGCTTTTGACTGGTCACTGGGTTTTTATCGCCGCACACTGGAGGCGGTGTTACGCCATCCGCTGGTGATCGCTTTTATCCCGCTGATCGCCTTCATCATGATCATCGTCATGTTTGTGATTATCCCCAAGGGCATGTTCCCGGCCGAGGATACCGGCCAGATTATGGGCAATATCCGCGGCGATCAGACGATTTCCTTTCAGGCCATGCAGGCCAAGTATAAAACCTTTGCCGCCATTGTTTCCTCTGATCCGGCGGTGATGACCGCGGTGGGCTCGATGAGCAGCGGCGGCGGTATGCGCGGCGGTGGCTCCAACTCAGGCGATTTGTTTATTCAGCTAAAGCCGCTATCGCAGCGTGGTCCCGGCGCGGTCAGTACCGATGATGTTGCCCGCAGATTGACCAAACGCATGGCCTCGATTGAAGGCGTGCGGGTGCATCTGTTCAGCCCGGGTGACATGAAGTCCGGTGCGCGTTCGGGTAATGCCACCTATCAGTACACCATTCTTGGCGATACGCTGAGCGAGCTCAACCAGTGGGTGCCCAAGATCACCAACGCGTTGCAGGATGTGCCCGAACTGGAGGACGTCAATTCTGATCGCGAGGCCGCAGGTCTTGAGCTAAAGATGACCGTCGACCGCGACACCGCCAACCGGCTGGGCATTGATTCATCACAAATTGACTCGACGCTGTACGATGCCTTCGGTCAGCGTTCGGTTTCCACCATCTATAACGACACCAATCAGTATTCTGTGGTGATGGGGGTGATGCAGGAATTCTGGCAAAGCCCGGAAACCCTTAAAGAGCTGTATGTCAGCACCTCTGGCGGCACGGCATCGGGGACGTCGTCGTCCGGTATGGCGTCCGGTACGGTGAGCACGTCGACAACCTCGTCAACATCGACGACATCCAGTAGTTCGTCGTCGAGTTCTTCGTCGGACAGTTCTGACAGCAGCACAGATGTGGTGCGCAATCAGCGTGAAAATGCGCTGGTTTCCAGCTCGGGTAATGCTTCCAGCGGCGCTTCGGTCAGCACCTCGGTCGAAACTATGGTGCCGCTGTCGGCCTTCACCAAATTTGAATATGGCACGGCACCGCTGGCCGTCGCCCATCAGGGGCCGTTCGTTGCCACCACCTTCTCGTTCAACCTGCCACAGGGCAAATCGCTAAGCGATGCGGTCAAGGCGATTGATCGCGCCATGGCCAAGGTCCATGCGCCGATCACCATTCATGGCGAGTTCGCCGGTACCGCCCGCATGTTCCAGGACAATAACAGCAACACGCCGATGCTGATTCTGGCGGCAATTGCCACAGTCTATATTGTGCTTGGGATTCTCTATGAAAGTCTGGTGCACCCGATCACCATCCTGTCGACCATTCCGTCGGCGGGGGTCGGCGCGTTCATCGCGCTGCTGATTACCGGCACTCAGTTCGATCTGATGGGCATCATCGGCGTTATCTTGTTGATTGGTATCGTCAAGAAAAACGCCATCATGATGATCGACTTTGCCCTGATTGCCGAGCGCGAGGAGAATCTGTCCTCGCATGATGCCATCTTCAAAGCCTGTATGCTGCGCTTCCGTCCGATCATGATGACGACCTTTGCCGCCATTCTGGGCGCGCTGCCGCTGGCGGTTGGTTTCGGCTCCGGCTCGGAAATCCGCAAACCTCTGGGCATCGCCATTGTTGGCGGTCTGATCGTCAGCCAGATCCTTACCCTCTACACCACGCCGGTGATGTATCTTTATCTCGACCGCTTCCGTTTGTTCTCCAAGCGGCAGTGGAACCGGCTCTATGGCCGCCTGCTCGGTGAGGCGTAAGACTTGCTATACCTATAACTTCTAGGTATTATACCTTGAAGTTATAGGTGTGTGGCGATGGCGAAAACACCAAATCCCAATTTCATGGCCGGGGTGCCGGAACTGCTGATCCTGCAATTGCTGCAGGGCAATGAGATGTATGGCTATGAAATCGTTCAGGCGATTTACAGCCGCAGCGGCGAAGTGGTGTCGGTGGGTGAGGGGGTAGTCTATCCTGTATTACACATGCTTGAGCAGGATGGCGCTTTAAGTGCCCGCCGCCGCACGGTTGCGGGGCGCAGTCGGGTATATTACCGACTGACCGCCAGGGGTGAGAGGCGTCTTGGTGCCCTGCGGCACAGCTGGCTATCGCTGAACGGCGCCATCGCCATGGTTCTTGGGGTGGGTGATGCCCGCACCATTTGAAGCCCTGTCCGGGCGGCGATGGTCCGCCGCGCATTATTGCCACCCCGGCAAACCCGTCACCACCGGCAGGCCCCGCAGCGACGGTATCGATTAATCCGATTTGTGTCTTAAGTCGCTTGCGCGGGTTGTTGGAGTAAAAATATTTCCCAAAACAAGACGGTGCCCTTGAAAGCCGTGTTGGGTGTACCCAAATCAAACTCTGTCGGAACGCCATGGTGGGTTTCGGCAAATGATGAAGGTTCCGGCCTTAAGTGGCGGGACAACCCACAAACGCTCTTAAAGGAGGTTTGACTATGCGTACATTTGATTTCACACCGCTTTTCCGCTCGACCGTTGGTTTTGACCGTCTGTTTGATTTAATGGATACGGTCCCAGATCAGGCGCAAAGCTATCCGCCCTATAATATCGAACGCGTTGACGAAACCCATTACCGCATCACGCTGGCGGTGGCCGGTTTCGCCGAAAAGGATTTGCAGGCCGAAGTGCGCGAAGGTGTGCTGACTGTGATCGGTAAGCGCGAAGCCTGCGAGGAGCCCAAATTCCTCTATCAGGGCATCGCCGGGCGCAGTTTTGAACGCCGCTTCCAACTTGCCGAGTATGTCGAAGTGCGCCATGCCGTGCTGGAAAACGGTCTCTTGCATATTGATCTGGAGCGCGTGATTCCTGAAGAAAAGAAGCCGCGTCAGATTCTGATCAATGCATCGCAAGCCGGTGCCAAAGTGCTTGAGGCTGCGCTCGCCTGACCGGATCAACGTGCGTCCGTGCGTGGTTCGGCGAAAGGTGAAAAGCTTTCGGGTTTGAAGCGCGCACAAAGACAAGCCTGCGAATGACAGCTGTTTCTGTGAAATGCCTGTCAGGGCTGAATTGAGAAAAGCCGGAAAAGCATTTGCTTTTCCGGCTTTTCCTTTTTGTACATCCTGCTATTTTC